>DAOOVZ010000029.1:0-22029 GCA_035370665.1 Candidatus Hydrogenedens sp. | reverse complement strand
AATTAACCCTATTCTAAACAAAATACTTCCCCTTATACTTTTAGCGGACAGTAGTTATATTAAGTTATAATTTGATAATCTTCTATTTTACAGATAAACAAATTACAGAGAATTTTAATATTTCTATAAGTTTTAAAGTGATATAGATATGTCAATCAATTCCAAATTAAAAATACTTATTACAGACCCACATATTAAAGGAGGGGGACAAATTACTTATGTTTGCAGGCTAGCACAGGGTCTAAAACAACTTGGGCATGATGTCTATGTCGGCTGTGGGGAAAACAGCGTATTTGTGGAAAATGCGACAACCTTTCAATACACTCTGCTTAATGTATTCCACTTTACAGGGGGATTACACCTACAAAAGTGGATAAAGGACATAATAGCCCTAAAAAAACTATTGCAAGAGATAGAACCTGATGTCATTCATGTTAACGGTTCTCAAGACCACTGGACATCAGTAATTGCTAACAAATTACTACACAATCGTTTTTGCCTCGTGAGGACTCGACACAATACATATCCCCTACAAAATCATATTTTCAACAAGTGGTTAAATTTAAAATCTACTGATTACCATATTGCTGTGTGTGAGTTGGTTCGTCAAAATCTAATCCGAAATAACCATTTTCCAGAAAATAAAATATGTTCTATTCATAATGGAGTTAATATCACCGAATTTCAGCATGATGAAGAACAGCGTAAAAAAGCACGTACTGAGTTTGGCTTTTCTGAAACAGATATAGTTTATGGAATTGCGGCAAGATTGTCACCTGCAAAGGGACATGTATTTTTATTGAAAGCGTTGAAGAATATTTTTAAAGAATGTCCACAGGTAAAAGTCCTCATATTAGGGGCAGGTGCACTTGAAACAGAATTAAAAAATCTCACAGCAGAGTTAGGACTTTCTGAGAGAGTCATCTTTGCTGGATACAGGAAAGATATGGCTTATTGCACGCAAGCCTTTGATATTGCAGTTTTGCCCTCTATTGATTGTGACACCTCATCATTCAGTCTAAAAGAAGCGATGGCAGAAGGTAAACCTGTGATTGCTTCCGATTATGGAGGACTCCCCGAAATTATAAATGATGGGATAGAAGGTAAAATTGTTCCTGCTGGAACAGTAGAGCCATTAGCAGCAGCAATAAAGGAATTAGCCATGGATTCGGAACTACGGAAGAAAATGGGTGATAACGCAAGGAAACGGGCTATGAGCATGTTCAGTATTGAACAATTTGTGAACAAAACTGTCGAAGCATATCAAAGGGCATTGGAATTTCACCATGAGAATATTACACATTGACGAACAGACCTCGTGGAGAGGCGGTGAACAACAAGCCTGCTGGCTTATTCAAGGACTTTATTCTTATGGATTTGAACTTTATGCTATAGGAAAAGAAGATAGCGAATTTATCAACCGACTGGGCAAAGATTCTAACATAAAAACTTTTACTTTACCACTTCGCTCTGAATTTGATTTATATTCAGCATGGAAAATAGCCCAGATATGTAAAGCAGAAAAGATTGATATTATTCATGCTCATACAAGTCATACCCACTCTCTGGCAATCATTTCGAGATTTTTTTATGCAGAATCTAAAATTGTTGTTTCACGTCGGGTAAGTTTTCCACCTAACAAAAATTTTTTTTCTAATTGGAAATACAATCATATTGACATTATTCTTGCTGTGTCCTATTATGTTGCAAAGATATTAAAGGAACATGGTATCCCTGAAAATAAGATTCAAGTAGTTCGAAGTGCAATAAATCTATTCCATATTGAAGTGCCTCCATATACAAAAAATGAACTCGGGATAGAAGAGAATAAAAAAGTTTTGATAAATGCAGGTGCACTTGTTCCTCATAAGGACCACCTCACTTTATTAAATGCTTTCGCAAAAGTAATAGAATCCTTTCCTGATACGATTTTGCTAATAGCAGGTTCAGGACCTCTTAAAGAATCTATACAGGACAAAGTAGACGAGTTAGGACTGAACCAGCATGTTGAGTTGCTGGGGTATAGAAACGATGTCCCGCGCCTTATTAGAACTGCTGATTTATATGTATCCTCCAGTTGGTCTGAGGGATTAGGCACATCAATCCTTGAAGCGTTAGCATGCGAGAAACCTGTCGTTGCTACTGAAGCAGGTGGAGTATCCGAAATGGTTATTGACCATAACACTGGATTATTGGTCCCAAACCGGAATCCAGAAGAACTTGCAAAAGCAATTAATTATATGTTAAGCAATCCAGAAGAAGCAGAAAAAATGGCAAAGCAAGGTCGAATACATATTGAAAAACATTTTACCGTTGAAAGAATGGTTGACGAAACCGTATCTGTTTATAAAAAATTGTTAAAATAAGTATAAAAATATAACACTTATAGTTAATACAAACATGAAACACGATATAACGGTTCTAACACTAATTCCAAACGCAGGAGACCGCCTTTCTCGTTGCCTTAAAAGCGTATCCTGGGCTGATGATATTTTTTGCGTTATTGACCCTAAAACCAATGATGGTTCTGAAAAATTGGTTTATAAATATACAAATCATGTAGCGGTGCATGAGTATATAAATGCTGCGGACCAGAGAAATTGGGCAATACCACAAATTACAACTGAGTGGACTTTTGTTCTGGATGCAGATGAATGGGTTTCTCCTGAACTTGCAAAAAAAGTTCAGGAAATAATTCAGGACACAAAAAGTTTAGATGGTTATAAGATTCGTAGAATGTCATATTTTTTTGGGAAATTGATTAAACATTGTGGGTGGCATAAAGATTATAACCTGCGTTTATTTAGAACGGAAAAGGGGAAATATAAGAAACAGCGTGTGCATAGTTCCATTGTTGTATCTGGCTCGGTAGGTTATATACATGAGGTAATGTATCACGACACTTACCGTAACTTTGACGAATATTTGAACACGGCACATCGTTTTACAACCTGGGGTGCAGAAGACGCTTATGAACGCGGTAAACGCACTCATTGGACTGATTTAACATTTAGACCATTTTTGCGATTTATAAAAATGTATTTTCTACGACACGGTTTCCTTGATGGTTATCATGGGTTAGTTCTTTGTGGACTATCTGCCTTTTCTGTGTATCTCAAATATGCAAAGCTCTGGGATTTACAAAGGGAAAATGAAACATCATCAAGCCCTTCAATGAAATAGACAAATGCAATGAGTTTAATTCGTTTTGAAAATATTTACAAATCCTACCCGGGCAAAACAGTTTTAGATGGAGTAAGTTTTCAGGTAGAAGCGGGCGAGCACATAGCTATTGTTGGTAGAAATGGCTGTGGGAAAACAACTCTTTTCCAGTTAATTGCAAATCGGTTAGAACCTGACCGTGGAGTTATTGAACGGCAACGGAAAATACACATTTCCTACCTTGAACAAATTCCCCACTTTCCTCCTGAAATGTCATTGCTTGAAATTGCGGAAACCGCCTTTGATGAATTAAAGAAAATCGAACAGCAGATAAAAGAAACAGAATATCAGATATCACTTGGACATACAGAACTCCTAAATGAATATGCTAAACTTCAATCTTTTTTCCAGATTCATGGGGGCTATCATTACTCTTCGCTTACAAAAAAGGTTTTAGCCGGTTTGGGTTTTTCTCATGAGAGTTGGTTAAAAAAATTTAATGAAATTAGCGGAGGTCAGCAGACACGGTTACTTCTTGTCCTATCTCTACTTCAAGATGCTGATATATTGTTATTAGATGAGCCTGACAATTATCTCGACATTGAAGGAAAAGAATATCTTGAAGAGTTTCTTTCTTCATCTTCTAAAACCATATTAATCATTTCACATGACCAAAGATTACTCACTAAATTTCCAAATCGAATTCTTGAATTAGAAAATGGAAAAATAACTTCCTATCCCGGTTCTTATCAAAATTATCGAGAAACCAAAGAGCAACAATTTTTGAAGCAGCAGGAATTGTTTAAGCGACAAGAGAAGGAACTAAAGCAGCAAGAAGAATGGATTGAAAGATTTAGATATAAAAAGACTCGCGCAAAACAAGTTCAAAGTAGAATCAAAAAAATTAATAAAACTACTTTAATAGATGACCCAAAGAAATATGACCCAAAACCGAAATTCTTTATTGAATCTGAAATTCAGAGTGGCTCTCTCATAATTCATGCTGAAAATTTAAGCATGCAATATGATGATAAAGTTCTATATAAGGATTTATCGTTTCAACTGTATCGTGGTGAACGAATGGGTATAATAGGTCCCAATGGCTCAGGTAAAACAACTCTGCTAAAACATTTATTAGGGATTATTGAAGGAACAGATGGGAATGTGCGATTTGGGCATAATGTAAAAATAGCCTATTATGACCAACATCACAACGACCTGAATATGGAGAATGAAGTATTACAAGAAGTGCAATTAGTAAACCCGGAAATATCGGCTTTAACATTACGCAATTTCTTAGGTTCTTTCCTTTTCCATGGAGACGATGTTTTTAAGAAAGTAGGAACATTAAGCGGTGGAGAACAAAGCCGTCTTGCATTGGCAAAACTCATTTTACAAAAACCTAACCTACTTTTACTTGATGAGCCTACCAATCATGCAGACCTTGCTTCACGAGAAGCATTGGAAGAGGCACTTCTTTCCTTTGATGGCTCTATCATTTTAGTAACCCATGATCGTGAACTATTGGACCAGATTGTTGACAGGCTTATAGTATTAAAGGGAAACGCAGCCGAACTAATCTGGGGAAATTATTCACATTATTTGTGGAAAGAAAAAAATGATATTGAAAATAAAGAAGTGATTGAAAAACCAAAACAACAGAAGATAGAAATAAACTCGTATGAACAAGCAAAACAAATTAAAAGAGAACAAAGGAAAAAAGAACGGCAGATTGAAGAGATAGAAAAACAAATTGGAATTATTGAAATTGAAATAGAACAACTGGAACTATGTTTCTCAAATATTGACCCGAAAAACTTTCAGGAAATTCAATTGCTTTCTTATGAATTAAAAAATAAAAAAAATAAACTTATGTTACTTTACTCTCAGTGGGAAATATTGGTAGAATAATATAAATTGTTTTAGTCAAATAAAAACTTGACATTCTTGTAGTATTTTGATAAAAATATTAGTATTATTATTAAAACATATAGGAGCCGAAATAAATGAAACATGTGCGTTTATTAACCAAGAAACCATCAAAGATGCAGGTTACTGGTGTTATGAGTAATTTCCAGGCATGGAAAGATTTCTTAGTGAACCTTACAGACCAATTGGTGGAATTTGTATTTATTAAAACCTCTTAATAAAATAAGGATTAGAGAAATGAAAAAGGGTAAACACATCATACGAATAACTGTTACTCCTTCCTTAGCGCAAATCAGTAATTTTCAAATTAAACTTCAAGCTACTACTGATATTATTGACAGGTTGCTTCTTGTTCCTCGTCAGGCGCCATGGAAAGCCACTGGACCCACAGGAGGAACCACAGGGACGACTACTGAAGGAGAGGTCACTACTGAGGGAGAGACCGGATACATGGGTTATCTTTGATTTCTAAATTCTACTCTGGGTTACTTTCTTTAGAGCAATACGCAACTCATCGCAATCCTGAAATCTATTTTCAGGCTTTTTTGCAAGCAGTTTCATGATTAAATCACCCAGAGCGAGGGGACATTTGGGGTTCACTGTGGTAGGATGTTCAGGCATTAAATTTAAGTGGCAATAATACAATTGCTGAAGATTATCTACTGGGAAAGGTAATTTTTCAGTAAATAAGATATACATTGTTACACCTAACGAATATAAATCTGATTTGGGTGTCACTTTCTCTCCTTTAATTACTTCTGGTGCGACAAACATAGGTGTAATCTGTTGACTGATATTTCTATCCAACAGTTCCAGAATAAAATTATTTCCAAATAACGAGTAGTCTGCAATCTTTACTACACCTCTACGCGTAAAAAGGACATTTGCAGGTTTAAAATCATGATGGATAAATCCGTTATCATGTAAAAACTGCAAACCAACACATATCTGAGTTACGATATTTACTCGTTCCTGTAAATTCCACGGTCGGTTAGCAAGATACCACCGCAAATTAGGTCCATCAACTAGCTCCATAAGCATACATCGGCCTTCATCACCATCAATGAAGTCATATACCTGGACAAGATTTGGGTGTTTCAACTTTTTGAATTTTTTAACATTCTGGACAAGGTCTAACAGATGAAGTCTATTCCTGAAAAAATTTTCTCTAAATAGTTTTACTGCGATGGCTTCCCCTTTTTTTGTATCTATACCTTGATATACAATACCTGTTCCTCCCTGCCCTAAAACTTTGACAAGTCGTATATGATATAAAGTGGAACGGTCTGGAACATAGGAAGAATCTGACATGCTTCTCAATCCTTCTGCTTTATTCTTCCTTTTTGTTATCTTCTTTTAGTTTCAACTCAATGGCTGGGGCATCTCCCCACATACTATCAAGGTCGTAATAATCGCGTGCTTTTTGTCTAAAGATATGGAAGACTACTGAGCCATAATCCATTACCATCCAATTATCCTGGAAACTTCCTTCAGTAGACAATGGAACAATTCCTTTTGTTTTCAATTCTTCGTAAACCGCGTCAAATACAGCTTTCTGCTGAGGTTTGCTCATTACAGTGCAAAGGATAAAACTATCTGCAATAAGGGTTAGCCCTTCTAGATTATACGCCTTAATGTCCTTTGCTTTCTTCTCAGAAGCAATTTTAGCAATTGCCCGTGCAATAGTAAGAGATGAACGGCGTATTCTTTTAACACTGGATACCGTTGATGTTTTTTTTCGCAATCTTTCAATACTCCTTATTTATCAAGTTCTTCTTTCAATATATCATTCACCACTTTAGGATTGGCTTTCCCTTGTGTATGTTGCATAATTTGACCCACAAAAAAACCAAATAGTTTACTTTTTCCACTGTGATATTGTTCCACCTGTGAAGGATTTTTTTTAATTACTTCCCTAACCACTTTTCGTATTGCATCAATATCTGTAATCTGTATTAGACCTTCTTCTTTAATAATTGTTTCAGGAGGTTTTCCTGTCTTGAAAACTTTTCGCAATACTTCCTTGGCTATCTTACCACTAATCACTTCATCACGCACTAAATTTATTATTTGTGCGATATGTTCTGGCTTCACGGGAGAATTTTCTATAGTTGTGTTTTCATAAGTAAGCACTGATTGTAATTCGACTTGAATCCAGTTGGCTGCTTGCTTGGGTTCTACAACTAATTTAACGGTTTCCTCATAGTAATTCGCCATTGCTTTTGTAGAAGTCAATACGGACGCATCATATAAAGAGAGCCCATACTCTTCCTGAAATCGTTTTCGTCGCATTTGAGGCAGTTCGGGCATATCTTTCTGAATACGGCTTACCCACTCTTTAGAAACAGCAAGAGGCACAAGGTCTGGCTCTGGGAAATAGCGATAATCATGTGCTGACTCTTTACTTCGTTGTGAAAAAGTTATACCTCTGTCCGGGTCCCAACCTCGCGTTTCCTGAATAATTTTCCCCCCAGATTTAATAACATTGATTTGTCTATCTACTTCATATTCAATAGCCTTAACCACTCCACTGAAAGAAGCCACATTTTTTATCTCTGTTTTTACTCCTAATTGTTCAGAACCTTTCTCGCGAACACTTACATTGGCTTCTGCCCTTAATGAACCTTCCTCCATATTACAATCGCTCACTCCAAGATACTGAATGAGCAATTTTAATTCGGTTAAAAAGACGAACACTTCCTCTGAAGACCTTAAATCAGGGTAGGTTACAATCTCCAGCAAAGGGACTCCACCCCGATTAAAATCAACGCCACTATATCCACCTCCCAAATCGTGAGTATTTCGAGCCGTATCTTCTTCAAGATGTGCCCTTAATATATGCACCTTTTTGATTTTTCCGTTTACCTCAATATCTATATATCCCTCACGACACAAAGGTAAGTCATATTGGCTAATTTGATAATTTTTGGATAAGTCAGGGTAGAAATAATTTTTCCTATCCATCTTTGACCATTCGGCAATAGAACAATTCAATGCAAGACCGACCGCAATGGCTTTATCTACAAACTCTTTATTTAATACAGGTAAGACACCGGGCATACCCAGACAAACAGGGCATACCTGCGTATTGGGTTGAGCATTAAAATTTGTGCTGCAAGTGCAAAATGCTTTTGAGTGTGTATTAATTTCTATATGAACTTCCATTCCTATTACTGGTTCGTATTCCATAATTTTATCTTATACCTCTTACTTCAAAGGAGGAGAACCTAACTTCTGTTCTCTATTCATTTCGTAAAGATGTGCTACTGACAATAAATATTCCTCGTCAAAATGTTTTCCAATAAACTGCAAGCCCACAGGCAAACTGTTTTGACTTAATCCACATGGAACGGATATTGCCGGCAAAGCAGCTAGATTTACTGATATAGTGTATATATCACTAAGATACATTTCCAACGGATTTTGTGTTTTTTCACCAAAACGAAATGCGGGTGTCGGTGATGTAGGTCCTATAATAACATCACATTTTTGAAAAGCATTCTCAAAATCTTGCGTAATAAGTTTACGGACCTTCTGTGCCTTTAAATAATATGCATCGTAATAACCACTGGACAGGACATAAGTCCCCAGTAGTATTCTCCGTTGAACTTCTGGTCCGAAACCCTCGCTACGAGTCCGTTTATACATTTCGATGATATTGTTTGAATCTGGATGACGAAAACCATAACGGACACCATCAAACCGAGCCAGATTTGCACTTGCCTCTGCTGTGCAAATGATGTAATAGGTTGCAATTGCAAACTCTGTATGCGGTAGAGAAACCTCTACAAGTTCTGCCCCTTGTTTTTCAAGTGTCTGGATTGCAGTCATCACTTGTTCTTTGACTTCCTTATTCAAATCTTCTGTGAAATATTCTTTAGGCAACCCGATTCTAATTGGAGAGGGTTTCTTGCCTTTCCTTATTTTCTCTGCATAATCAACCTGAGGTAAATCAACCGAAGTAGTATCGCGTGAGTCTTTCCCTGCTATAACCGAAAGGGTCAGAGCACTATCCATGACATTTTTGCTCAATGGTCCAATCTGGTCTAATGATGAGGCAAATGCGACTAGCCCATAGCGAGACACCTTACCATAAGTAGGTTTTAATCCAACACAACCACAAAAAGAAGCAGGTTGACGGATTGAGCCACCAGTATCACTTCCTAATGATATTACACACTCTTCGGCAGATACAGATGCGGCTGACCCTCCACTGGAACCGCCAGGAACACATTTGAGGTTCCACGGATTTCGAGTCAACTTTATTGAACTGTTCTCAGTAGATGAGCCCATTGCAAATTCATCCATATTAACCTTACCGATAAAGATAGCATCTGCTTGGCGTAATTTTTCTACCACAGTAGCATCATAAGGACTCTGATAACCTGCAAGAATTTTTGAGGCACAGGTAGTAAAACCTTCTTGGGTGCAAATTACTTCCTTGATGGAAACCGGCACACCTACAAGTGCTCCTACTGAAGAATTGTCCTTGACTATTTTCTTCTCCAGAGACTTTGCCTGCTGAATTGCGTAATCACTCCAGACCTGAGTAAAGGCATTAACCTTGCTCTCTACTTCGTTGATATGTTCTAAAAAACTTTGAACGACCTCAACTGGAGAAACTTCCTTATTCTTTACTAATACACTAATTTCAGAAGCATCTCTTCGCCACCATTGTTCAGTCATTTCTCAATCCACCTCCAAAATCTTCGGCACTAAAAAATACTTTCCATCATGTAGCGGTGCACCTTGTAGAGCCTCTTCCTGTGTAAGAGATGGCTTTACTTTATCCTCCCTTAAAACATTTTTCATAGGAACGGCATGCATCATTGGTTCTACATTTTCAGTGGAAAGTTCATTTAATTTTTCAACATATCCAATAATTTCAGATAAGTCCGAAGCCAATTTCTCTGCTTGTTCATCATCAATATATAAATAAGCCAAATCTGCAATATGATGTATATCCTCGCGACTAATCTTACCTTTACTCATACTACTTCCTCTTGTATATTCTATAAGCTGTTTTCCTAATAGGATACCATACCTGATACCTCCTATTCTATAAGTTGCATGGGTCTAATACTTATTTGACACTTTGTCTTTTTGTAAATAAGTGAATTAAGGAAAGGTAAATAATTAATTAAAATAGGTTAAAATAGAAGTCAAAATATTTATAATAGTTGCCATACCTTTATTTGCAGGGGCGGGTTAGCATTCACCATATCTCTAAAATCGGACATGACCATTCATGTGTAGGACATTTGAACCGCCGGAAGTATGATTATAATCTGCTGGTTTGGTTTACAACTGGTCAAACATAATCCAGAGACTACTTTGAGATTGTTCTGACGACTGGCGCGTCTCGCGGCTTCACCTGCCCTTGTAAGTGCTTGCAATAATATTGCTGCGAGGATACCAATAATATCAATGACAACGAGGAGTCGTAAAAGTGTAAAGCCTTTCTCTTTAACAGTATTACTCCCTTCGTTTATAACTATTGATTAAATTATTTACATTCCCCCAGTCATAGAACAAATCATATATTCTATGATAATCCAATTATATGCAAGTATCTAAATTATATTATATTATATTCTCTAAAAATTAAATCTTTATAAAAAACTTTTAGCGGATAGTAGGGACAAGTTATGGGAACAATAATTATATTCTAACTAATTTTCTGATGGGGAAAGAAAAATTTTCCGTTCTATTACTTTTTGTATGATTATGTTATTTTTAAATTGTGGATTATTTGAAATAGAATCAACAATGTAAACAATAGGTCCATCATACAAGAAACGAATTTTAACTCTATTTTTTGTATCGGAAACCAGTTCTGTTTTGCAACCATAAGTAATTGTTTCTAAGAAATTAATTACATCCTGAATGAGTTTTTTATTTTCAAATTCTTCAAAATACAGATAAATATCACTTGAATTACCTTCCTTTTTTAATGTCCCCAGGAATGAACAGGTGATAATTTTCTGGATAGATTTAAGGGCACAGTCTTCGGCAGATTGAGTTTGTCCCTCTTTATAGTCCTTGCTTTGAACGGCTGAGGTAGTCGTGAAAGCGTCTATCAATTTTCCATCTTCTACACGAAAGATTTCCAATGTCAAAAGGCAACGAATCTTGCCCATCTGGTTATCGGAAAATTCTCCTATTGTTTCATATTGGTTCACGCCCAATATAAATATATCTGTGTCTTGTGCCATCGCGAGTTTTTTCTTACCATCTAAGCCTTGTGAAATCAAGTTTAATATATTTTCATCACTTGTATCATTCTTTCTTAATTTAATTCCCTGAACAGTGAATTTAAGATTGTTCAATTTTTGTTTTATAACTTCATAAGAGTTAATTGCTACAAGTTCGTTTTTATTTTTTGTTTCTTTGTTATTCAGGTTTATCATTAGAATAGAAATTGTGGGTAGTTCTGATACATAAGGTATTAATATAGTGGTTGCATCTCTGTTAATAGATTCGTCGTCAATTTCAACATCCAGTTCTACAATGGATTTGTCATTTGTAGTATTTTCATTCAGCACCTTTGACGATTTTACATATAGACTTGATTTGTTGAGAAGGGGGTTTAAATATTTTAAATATTTATCAGGCAAAATGGAGAGGAGATATTGTTCTATGGCGTTTCGATAAGCCTCACCTAAAGCCATTTGTTGGACAAGGTAAGATGGACCCTCTGCATAGCCTTCTGCACGGATACGAATTGCCTCTACACTTTCATCTCCAAACACAATAAATGGAAATGAGAGGAGTGTAATAAAAAATAATGATTTAATGAGAGAAAAAAATGTATCACCGCCTTTGTGCAGAAATATCATTCGCGGCCTCGAGTTATTATGAGTAATCGAATTAACTGTAATATTGCTGCTGTGGCAGCCGCTACGTATGTTAGAGCCGCTGCACTCAATACAGCACGAACCCCTTTAAGTTCATCCTGTTCCATTAAACTTCCATCAGCAAGTATTTTAATTGCTCTTCTACTTGCATTGAATTCTACTGGTAAAGTAATTACAGTAAATAGAACTGCGAGAGAAAACATATAAATTCCTACATTGATAAGCCAGTTAGCATAAACTCCTACTGAGGATAGAATAAAACCGAGTATAATCAACGGAAAGGCAAGATTTGAACCAAGTGCACAGGCAGGATAAATAAAATTTCTAACCTGCATAGGAGCATAGCTGTGTGCATGTTGAATAACATGCCCTAATTCGTGCGCAGCAATTCCAACGGAGGCTATGCTGTGCCCATAATATACTTGCTGTGATAATCTAACCTTTTTCGCCTTTGGGTCATAATGGTCTGTTAATTCGCCCTCTGTAATTTCAACATCTACATCGTTAATATTTTCTCTTTCTAGAATCCATTGAGCAACTTGTAAACCTGTTATTCCTCTTTTTGTGGGGACAGTCGCATATTTACTATAGGCATACTTGACCCTCATCTGCGCCCAGATAGCAAATATTACTGCGGGAATAATTAATAAATCAGCAGGATGAAAAAAATAAATTGGCATAAAATCTCCTCCATAATTTTCTATTTTGTTGTCATTTTCATATAAATAGATACGATTGGGAAAAGTAAAAAGTTGATATGTGGTTCACTTTACTTTTTTATTTGTTGCTGAGTAAAATTATTTGGATTGGGAGTTGTTATTGGTTGCTGTGGAGTTGCTCGTTTTTCAATTTTTTGCATGGAGCAATTACCGTTAAAGATAGCCCCTTCCTGCATGCTAAACCATTTCATTGCTGTAATATCTCCATTTAATCTTGCAGTCGGTTGAAGTTTAATTCCGACCTCCGCATGAATAGTTCCATTGATTCTTCCTGATATTATTATCCTTTGTCCGGAGATTAACTCAGATTGCACTTTGCTATTAGGTCCAAATTCTATATCATTTGTGGATTCAATTTTGCCTTCCACAGTTCCATCAATTGAAGTAGATAGTGCTTTTATGCTGCCTTTCACTTCTGCTGTTTTACCTAAAATTAAATTGCCTTTAATCTGGATATTCCCATTAATTTTTCCATAAATTTCCGCATCACATTCGCCTCTTACAGAGCCTTCAATATAAACATTTTCAGGTATAATCATAACCTTTAGTCCTGTCCTTTGTGGTTTAGGTATATTTACAAGTCCAGTTTCTTTCTCAGGTTGAGCCTGCTTTATTGGTTCGGTAGTTGCAACAGGTTTTGCTTCTTCTTTATTTACACCTGTTTCCTGCTTTTTCATTTCATCTTGTGGAGCACGGTTTGCTTGTAAAACCTCGTTCCACTGACGAAATCTTAATTTTCCAAATAAACTTTTTGTTTCTTTTTTATCCTCGTCTTTACCCATAAGAAAAATCCTTTATAGACGAGTTTTGTTTTTATAGTTTAATTTTAGTAATTAATTATAACAAATTATAAACATTTTATCATCTTTTAGTATTCATGATATAATTTTTTACCTTAATAAATTCTTTGGGTCAAGTTTATGAATTGTGAAACAAATAAAAAATCTTCTTTCCCGAGTTGGATACGATTTAGAATCCCTGAATCAGATGAACTCTCAAATGTTCACCTTTTTCTCGACAATATGGGGATATCTACTGTTTGTAGAAGTGCCCTATGCCCTAACCGTCTGGAGTGTTGGTCACATAAAACAGCGACTTTTTTATTACTCGGAGAAGTGTGTTCGAGGAAATGTGCTTTTTGCGCTATCAAGAAGGGAATTCCAACGCCGATTGACTTACAAGAAAAGGACAAGATTATAAAAGCGGTTGAGGTTATGGAACTTCAATATATTGTTTTAACAATGGTTACAAGAGATGATTTGCCTGATGGCGGTGCAGGACATATTGCTGAGATTGTTTTAGAATTGAAACATAAATTTCCTGAAAGAAAAGTAGAGGTTCTTGTATCTGACCTTCAGGGAAATATTATATCTATAAAGACTATCATCAACTCTAAACCAGATGTTTTTTCCCATAATATTGAAACTGTTCAACGGCTATGTCCTAAAATAAGGGATTCTAAATATTCATACAGCCTTTCATTAGAAGTATTAGGAAAGGCAAAGGAGTTATCTTCTAAAATAAAAACAAAATCTGGTTTTATGTTGGGTTTAGGAGAAACAAATGATGAGGTATTGCAGACATTAAAAGACCTCAATAATATTGGATGTTCCATTGTAACCATAGGGCAATATTTGCAACCCACAAAGAAACAAGTTCCTGTCGTTAGATTTGTAACTCCTGATGAATTTAATTTTTATACACACTGGGCAGAAGAAAATTTATCATTAAAAGTTATTGCAGGTCCAGAGGTGAGAAGTTCGTATCATGCCGATTTTTGGTGTAAGGAGAATGAGGTATAATCTATGGAGTATTTTGTTCGTATCCCGGATGAAGCAAAGCCAGACGAAGCAGATGTAAAGATTCAAGTTTCTCAATGGCTATATAAGTTAAATGATATGGTTCAAAAAGGAACTGATTTAGTTGAGATTTGCACAGATAAAGCGGTCTATGTGGTCTCAGTTCCGGTATCAGGGGTATTGAGTAAAATTTTTATAGAAGACGGACAGTATTTTAGTCCTGATGATTCTATATGTATAATAGATACTACAACTGATTGAGTGTCAGTGCTTATTGCTAAATAATGTTATTTAATTTCTTAATAAATGGTAAATAAGGGACTTATTTATGAAGTTAAAAGTAGGCGTTATTGGTGCTGGAACAGTTGGAGGTGGAATTATTAATCTTTTACTTAACCATACTGAACATATAAAAAATCAGACTGGTGTAGAGATTGAACTGAAACATATAGTTGAAATAAAGCCTGACCTATTGAAGCCTTTTGAATTAAATTTAAACAATGTTATGGTATCATCGGATATTGAGTCGTTACTTAATAATCCTGAGATTGATGTTGTGTGTGAACTCATAGGAGGCATAGAGCCTGCAAAAACTTTCATTATTAAATCGTTAAAAGCAGGCAAACATGTTGTAACTGCAAATAAGATGTTGCTCTCTAAACATGGCGAAGAATTATGTAAAGTTGCACAACAGGCAGGTAAGGAATTGAGATATGAGGCAGCGGTAGGTGGTGTAATTCCAATTATTAAGGTGTTGAAAGAAGTTTTATCCTCTACACATGTTGAAACAATTTATGGAATTGTTAATGGAACATGTAATTATATTTTAAGTCGTATGACCTATGAAGGACTTGATTTTGATACGGTATTAAAAGAGGCACAGGCAAATGGCTATGCAGAAACACCACCTGACCTCGATATAAAAGGACTTGATACCGCTCATAAATGCCAAATTCTTACTAGTCTTTGTTTTGGTACTCCTGTTCTTCTTGAAGATATTTATGTTGAAGGTATTACAGAAATTACACATTCGGATGTAGTTTATGCCAATGAAATGGGGTATGTGATTAAATTACTTGCCATTGCTCGAAAAGTAGATGGTGAAATTGAGGCTCGTGTGCATCCAACCTTTGTGCCACAAAACCATTTGCTGGCTTCTGTGCGAAATGAATACAACGCTATTTATGTCGAAAGCGATATGGCAGGTCCTACTTTATATTATGGGAAAGGTGCAGGTAGATTTCCAACGGCAACGGCTGTAATCAGTGATTTGTTAGACCTTGCAAAACGAAAGGAATCTATTGTTCTGCCTCCATTTATTTATTATCATGAATTAAATATTCGTGATATTGGCTTACTTCAGAGTAGATATTACTTACGATTTACAACAAAAGATTATCCGGGGGTATTAGGCCAAATCTGCACCGTTTTAGGAAAACATCATGTTAGCATTTCTTCATGTCATCAAAAGGAAACACTACAATATTATGAATCCTTTCCTGTTCATGTAATAATAATAACGCATGAATCATTAGAGTCAAGTATTCAATCTGCTGTGGCAGAAATAAACCAATTGGAATGTATTGTTGAACCAACACATATAATAAGAATGTTGTCATAATTTATACGGAGTATTTATATGCAGAATATAGGGATAATCGAGCGTTATCGTGAATTTTTACCCATTGGATTTAATACTACAATCATAACTTTGAACGAAGGAGGAACACCATTAATACAAGCACCGGTATTAAGTTCCGCAATTCATCCACAGATAAGCGTATGGCTAAAATACGAAGGATTAAATCCGACAGGTTCATTCAAAGACCGTGGGATGACCGTAGCCGTTACAAAAGCAAAGGAAGAAGGCTATAAGGTAATTATGTGTGCATCCACCGGTAATACCTCTGCTTCCGCAGCGGCATACGCAGCACGGGCAGGTATCCAATGTGTTGTATTAATTCCTGAAGGTAAAATTGCTCTGGGAAAATTATCACAAGCCATGATACACGGTGCAAAGGTCATTCAAATTAAGGGGAATTTTGATGAGGCTCTACGATTAGTTAGAAAAATTTGCAATGAACATCCTATTGCCCTGGTGAATTCTGTAAACCCATACCGTATTGAGGGACAAAAAACAGGTGCATTTGAAATCGTTGATTCGTTTAATGGTGTTGCACCGGATTTTCAAGCCATGCCAGTAGGAAATGCGGGAAATATAACTGCTTATTGGAAGGGATATAAAGAATATCATCAAGCAGGACGGTCAAAAAATATGCCGAAAATGTTAGGTTTTCAGGCAGCAGGTGCTGCACCCATCGTATTAGGGCATCCTGTAGAAAATCCGCAGACATTTGCCACTGCGATTCGTATCGGGAATCCTGCAAGTTGGAAAGGTGCTGAGAATGCTAGAGATGAATCTGGAGGGGTTATTGGTATGGTAACTGACCATGAAATTCGTGAGGCATATAAATTGCTTGCACGCACAGAAGGGGTATTTGTAGAACCTGCAAGTGCCGCAAGTATTGCAGGAATAATTAAACTATCTGAAAATGGTTACTTTGACAACCAAACACCTTTTACTGGTGACAAATTACAAGTGGTATGCATATTAACTGGGCATGGACTCAAAGACCCGGATAATGCTATTGCCGTAGCAGAGAAACCCATCACGGTAGAGGCAGAAGAAACAGAGATTTTAAATTGCTTAAACCTTTCAGAAAAAGTGCTCCCTATTCCATAAAAAGTGAAATTGTCTTTTATAATGTATTAAACTCGAGGGCTAATGTAATAATTTTTTTGGGCTTGACAGATATTTTTATTTCCTGGGTGTTTGAGGATAGTTTTTCGATAGGTTCTTCATTTAAATTAGTTAGCCATATTTCCTTTGCGATAAAACCAAATTTCAAAGTGCTCAATACTTCATTTTCAGACGGATTGTAGAACCTGATAATTAAAACATTACCTTTGTCTTCTGCTATTTTCAATGATGTAATTTGCAGAGGTTCTCCTTCAATTTCTATAAAACTTTTGGAAATGGGTAAATTACCACCTTTCACAGGTCCCGCTTGAACAGGTTCGACATTTACATTGAATTCTTCTGCCTCTTGAATCGCTCCCTTTTCCCATGTTCCTGAATGAGGATAAATGGCATAAGAAAATTCATGTTGACCGAGGCATTGTGAAAGTTCCATCTCTGGATAAACATCCCACCTGCCAAAAATAGGTGCGTTTCTAAAAGTGAAGGCACGAAATAGTGTAATTGCCAGCGGGCGAGCAGGTTCATCCATCACTTCATATTCCCGTAGACCGCAATTGTTTAATATGGCTATCCCAATGTTATCATCGGACACATCTACGAACCTTTGCATAGGATGCTGTGGATTAGGTTTGCCATAATAAGGGCTATTAGGCTCAATATGTATTGGTCTTTTCACAACATCAAAGGCAACTTCTGCAAAACTATGAGTTGCTTTCTCTATTCCAGTAGGAAAGATAACCCGTAAGCGATGGTTCCTTGCATTGTTCATCAATTTTGTTTTTACTTCTAAACGCTGACTGCCCTTTTTCAATGTAAAATAACTTGAAATGTTCAAAGGGACTTTCTCTGCTCTTCTTCGAGTGTGATTTTTCTCTGCTTCTCTATCTAATTCTGTAATATCCCTTTCTAATCCTATAGGAATCATCAGTGTATAATCAACACGGACACGAGCCAATAAGGGACTGTTTTCTTCTACTATCAGATTAGCAGGAACGCCGTAAGAATAGATAGTTTCATTCTCATCAGGTTCAATATGTATCCAGGAATGTCCTGTTTCGCCAGTGTCCTCAAAATAGTGGAGGTTATGGAAATTTTGTCCTGTTTCTTTGTGTATGAGGTCAAATGTTCCATCGGGATTAAAGGATATTTTAAGAAATTCATTTTCTAATATAAATGGGGTCTTATAAATATTTTCTCCAGTTAGAGCAGGCAAATTGTTAGTAGATTTGATATAGAATGTCTTATAACCAAAGGCAGGAATGTTATCTACCTTTATATTGGTTAAGTATCTTTTTGACCTTAATTCGATAGATATGTCTTGTAAATTCCTTCCAAGAGTGCCTGCATCAAATTGTTGACTGATTTTCATTTCACAGGGGATATTTGTATCGGGGTCAATAATTTGAAAATCCTCATAGCCCATACCTTCTGGTAAATCTATATAAACAGATACAACATTGCTTCTCTTAAACGGGCTTGGATTGAACACAACAAAGACGCTTTCTTTGGGAGATATATCTGAGAGGTTGATGTTTGCGTAGATATGCTGTAGAGCACGACGCATCAGTCCTTCACTTATGATTGAAATCTGCTCTGCTCGTGAAATGGCATCCTTTTCCATCTGGTCTATGCCACCACCAGTAATAGTATCGTGTGGATGATTTTGCAATAATAGTTTCCATGCTCTATTTAATGCTTGCCTGAAATATTCCTTTCCTAAAATGTTTGACAAAGCACACCAGGGTTCTGCTCCTCTCTGTAATAACATCTCTGCTTGATGGTTTGCTTTCTTTACGCGGACGCGTGCACTAATAACATCTCCCATCAGGTGTGTCCATTTGCCTGTTGCACCGGGGTCACGACTTTCGCCATGAATTACAGTAGGATTTTTTACAAGTGGTTTAATCGCATTCATAAATTCTTCTAAATTTGACATGCGAATCTCATGTTCAGGCAAAAGTTCCTGACATAATTTAACAATTTCTGCTTCTTTTTCATCAGGAGCAGAACTATCAAAACCTTCCATACAACAGATATGAGGTATAGTAAAATGCTGGGATTCATCATGGACTAATTTTTCAAGTTGTTTTCGTATCGGTTCAATATTCCACATCTTATTGGAGGGGTCCGTAATGTAGTAATGGGCACGAGGTCTTGCAGAGGAAGCGAGACGGAAAGGACCTGCACCTCTGTCCCAATTATAAAAAGCGTATACATCGTCAGAGCCATACCTCAATACTCTATAGACATAGATGTAATAACTAAAACGGCTCAAACAACCAAATCGCATTCCCAACAATTTTGAGCCATCGGGACCTTCAAAGATAAACTCACTTTTTGGGGTATTAATGCCACGGTAAAATATAATTGTGTCAATCCCAAAGCCATTATAAATTTGTGGCATTTGTGAGGTTTGTCCGTAACTAAATGGAGTATAACCTACCTTTGAAACTTTGCCAAACGATTGTGCAACACGATGACCTACCAATAAATTGCGAACTAAGGATTCACCATTTACAATAAACTCTTCTGGCAAAGAATACCAGGGTCCAATAATTAACTTTCCAGCCTTAACAAGGTTTTCAATATCTTTTCGCTTCTCTGGTCTTAATTCAAGATAATCTTCAAGGCATACTGTTTGTGAATCCAGTGTGAACGAATGGAAATCTGGCTCTTTGTTAAGTATGTCAATTAATTGGTCCATAAATTCAACCAATAGAAGACGAGTCTCCTCAAAAGGATAGACCCATTCACGGTCCCAGTGGGTATTTGCTACAACATGGATTATCTTTTTATCTTTACTCATACTAATTTAAACCTCTATAAAAAATTAGGTTTATTTTTTAAGATAACTAGAGTGAGTGTAATAACAGGTTATTATAAGTTTTTATTTTTGTTCGACTGGATTTGGATTGCTTGTGTTTTCTGTATTGGTATTGCTATTAACTTGCGGCGCAGTCTCTAAACTCTGGGTAGTTGCTTTGACTTCTTCATTTGTTGTTTCTGCTTCTTGCGATTTGGTTTCACCTTCTTGTTCAGAAGTTTGTGCTTCTTCCTTTTTCTCTTCAGGGAATAATTCTGGATGTTCACTCTTTATCTTTTCAAGGGCATTTTTTGCCTTGTTTGCGATAGATGAATCTGGAAACTCTTCTTGCTGTTTTTTATATGCTTCAATTGCACCTTGCAAATCGTTTTTGGCTTCTAACACTCTGCCAATATTAAAGGACTGTCTTTTGGCTATAAAAGAGTTGCTCCATTTTTCTTTAATTTCTTTATAAATATTGATAGCAGAATCATAATTTTTACGAAGTTCTTCTAAATAACCTAATCCTTCACGGGCATTTGGGACCCATTCGGATTGTGGGTATTTTTCGCATAGTTTTTTCCATACTGTTTCGGCTTCATCTATTTTTCCTAATGCAAAAGAGGTTTCAGCATAGACATATAAGATTTCGGAGGTTAATGGCGACTCTACATCCATTAGAGGTTTTAAGGCGTCCAATTTTTCCTGCAAATCTTCTTTTAGAATTGCGTTAGCATAACGGGTCATTACATCTTTTGTCTTTGAACCTCTATAAGAGCCGTAAGAAAGTCCTACAATCACGCATAAAAGTATAAATGCCACTGAAAGGATGTATAAATACCTATTTTCTTTAATATGGTCCCACCATAGAAGTATTTGTTTTTTAGCAGCCTCATTCCTTTTGGGCATAAGGTCTTTTACTTCAGTCTTTCTTTTCTTCTGTCTACGAATTGGCATAGATAAAAATTCCCTTTATTTTTTGTTAATTGTCAAGTTAAGAATTATAATGATTAATGAACGAAAAGAACAAAATTACAATAGCGGACCCCAGGATATAATTTTCCAGCCATCAGTTTCTTTTTGCAGTGTAATAACAACTCTCCCTTGAAGATTTACCGGAATACCCTTAACGGGGTCATAAGGTTCGGCAATTGTTCCAAAGGTATCTAGAACTGATGCTTTATTGCCTTCTATTTTTACTTCTGGAATCGTTCTTGTAATCCTAATAACTCGATAGTCTCTCGCAATACTTTGTAAATACTCCCTTATATCATTGTATTTACGGTTTTGTTCATCTCGATATTCCATCGAAACATAATTCATCACTTTCTTAATCTGTTTTCGCTCCACCATCTTTTCTACAGAATCAAGGAGTGTAATAATTTTTCCTTCTTCAGTAGAAGTCTTCTTTTCAAAAAGCGGAATGTCTATTTTTTGTACTGTCTTACAAGAAAATAGAAATTGAGACATTTGAATTAACAAAACACAAATAAAAAAATTTATTATTAATTTTTTCAAATTTATTTGATTATCAGATTTCATTTTACATAATTTATTCGGGAGGAGTTAAGGTTAAAATCAATCGTTTGGGTTTGCCAAGTCCCTGTGGTTGAATATTAACCTGTAATTTTTTTCCTTCTTTAGAATAATTTAACTGCATGCCATCACCCTGAATTACATTATCTAATTTCCAACCTTGTTTAGGGCATTCTTTTACATAAAATTGGGTAATATCATTTACATCGGCACGAATAGAATAAACCATTCTCCCTACCTGCAATGAACCCGATTCGTAAACATAAGAACGGTCAAAATCTTCCTTCACTTTATCAGGTAAAGGGACATCTTTAAATCTTTGTGGACCGGGGACAAGAGTAGTTCCTGTTTCTGTAACTCCATTTGTAGATGCTGATTTTGTTTCGTCCAGTAATTCTACAGGTGGCTGTTCCTTTTTTTTATTCCATGGCATAGAACCGCAACCTATAGATAGCAATAAGGG
>DAOOVZ010000028.1:13708-22977 GCA_035370665.1 Candidatus Hydrogenedens sp. | reverse complement strand
ATACGCCCAAACCCACATTCTTAATAACCCCTAATCCAAATCTAATAGATTTGTTTTCAATTGAAAAACCAACCTCACTCTTATTTATATCCGGTGGTAATACGGTTATACCAATTCTCCTGCATTCATTAACATAAAGAGAAATTTTCTCAAAGTCACTCACTTCACTTGTGAGTAAAGCAGACATGAACTCTTCTGGATAATTTGTTTTCAAGTAAGCCGTTCGATAAGCCATAATTGCATACGCAACGCTGTGAGACTTGTTAAATCCATAATTACCAAATTCCTGAATATTTGTATAAATCTGTTCTGCCAACTTTGCATCAATACCCTGTTTCTTACAACCTTCTATAAAAGGTATCTTCATGCTTTCAATAATCTCGTACTTCTTTTTTGCCATTCCTGCACGCAAGGTATCTGCTTCTGGTAGTGTGAAACCTGCACAATGCTGGGCTATCTGCATGACCTGCTCTTGATAGATAGGTATGCCATAAGTTTCTTTCAGAATAGGTTCTAATGATGGATGCCAATACTGAATCCGTTCAGGATGAAACTTGTTTTCTATAAAAGTGTCTATAAATTTCATAGGACCTGGACGAAATAGCGCTATCAACGCTATGATTTCCTCGAATGATTGAATCTTCATCCGAACTGCTACATTCCGCATGCCAGAACTTTCTAATTGAAATACGCCTAATGTATCCCCTTGTTGGATTGTTTTAAATGTATTTTTATCGTCTAACGGGATATTATCTATGTCTAAATCAATATTCCTGTGCTCCTTTATCAGGTTTAGTGCATTCTGGACTACAGTTAAAGTTTTTAGTCCGAGCAAATCCATCTTCAACAAACCTATATATTCGACGCAGTCCTTTTCTGCCTGAGTAGCAGCAAATTCAGCCTCCTGTTCCTTAAAGAGAGCAACAGAATTAACAATAGGTTTATCCGAAATAACAACACCTGCGGCGTGGGTCCCACAGTTTCGTATTGTTCCTTCTAATTTAAGTGCAAGCCCCCATAACCGTTTTACATTCGTATCTGTCTCGACCAGTTGCTTTAGTTCAGGCACTAATGATAGCGACTCGGTAAGCGTTGTTTTATTGCCGGGAATCATTTTTGCAATATAATCTACTTCTCCATAACTCATAGCAAGTGCTCGACCCACATCACGAATCACATTTTTTGCAAGAGAACGATGGAAAGTCGCAATCTGTGCAACATTTTCCTGACCATATTTTGCAATAATGTAACGAATTACATCTGTTCTGCTTGTATCTGCAAAATCAACATCAATATCAGGCATACTCACTCGTTCTGGGTTCAAAAATCTCTCAAACAACAGTTGATAGCGAATAGGGTCAATATCTGTAATTCCCAGTAGATAAGCCACAACACTACCTGCTGCCGAACCTCTACCTGGACCCACAGGAATACCATGTGTCCTCGCAAAATTTACCATATCCCAGACTACAAGAAAATAATCAACAAAATTCAATTTTTCTATAATTCCCAATTCATATTCTGCCCGTTCCTTATATTTTTGGGGTATATTATCTCCAAACTTTTTTTTGAATCCTTCATCTAACAACTTTCTCAAAAAGGTATTAGCATCAGATTTATCCTCAGGTATATATTTTGGGATTGATGGTCTGGGTTTAATAATATTATCTTTACACATTTCAGCGACAAGAAGCGTATTCCGACATGCCTCCGGATAGTCTTTGAATATTTCATACATCTCGTCAGGACTGCGGAAATAAAATTCACTGCTGCCGAACCGCCACCTATTTTCATCGGTTATTTTATTTTGAGACTGAATGCAAAGTAGGATTTCATGTGCCTCTGAATCTTCTGGATATGTATAATGCGAATCCTGAGTAGCAATAAGGGGGATAGAATATTTTTTTGAGAGTTCTATCATTTTAGGGTTAATTTTATCTTCTGCTGGCAATGAGTGCCGCATAATCTCTAAAAATACATGGTCCTTACCAAATATATCTATTAGATTATCCAATGTATCATTTGCCATATCGTCTTTATCATTAAATAAGGCAGTTGAAATTCGACCACTGATACAGGCACTGCTTACAATAAGCCCTTCATGATGTTTAGATAAAAGTTCCATATCAATACGCGGCTTGCGATAATAACCGTCCATGTAAGCAGTAGAAATTAAAACACAGAGATTCTTATATCCAATTTCATTTTCACATAAAAGCAATAAATGGTAGTAGTTCCTTTGGAATTCCTGAGCCTTCTTATCCAGTCTGCTTTGAGGGGCAACATATAATTCTGCGCCAATTATAGGCTTAATGTGAAAATCACTCGTCGGATTGATTTTCTCTAATTTGCGATAAAAAGGAATAGCACTGAACATATTCCCATGTTCTGTCAGTGCTAAAGCAGGCATACAATACTTTTGACAGAGTCCTATCAAATCCTCTATCTTTGACATACCATCTAATAAACTATATTCAGTATGAGTATGTAAATGAACAAATTCATGGCTCATAAAAATATTACCTTTCGTTGAATGCATTAATAGTTTCAATTAATAAATTCAGTGCAGTATCAGCAGTTTGCTGTTTGATTTCTATTCGGGTTCCCTTAAAATGGCACTTTTGCACTTTACAAATATTAAAATATGGACTGGCAACGGCTATATACACCAGACCTACTGGTTTTGTAGATGTTCCACCCGTAGGACCTGCTATACCTGTTACGCCAATTCCAAAGTCACTGTTCAATCTTTTGCAAACACCTAATGCCATTTCACAAGCAACATCACTGCATACAGCACCCAATCCAGCCAGGATAGATTCCGAAACACCTAATAACGATTTTTTCACCTCATTACTATAAGCAACGATTCCACCGATGAAAACATTCGACGAGCCTGATACATTTGTCAACCTATGGGCAATCAGTCCACCTGTGCACGATTCCGCAGTGGCAAGACTCAGCCGTTTTTCTATAAATTGATTTATAATTACTTCCTCAGGACTCATTATTTAATAATACGCCACTTTCAAAATTTGGATTTATGTTCATTAGAATATAGCATCACTTTCACTAAATTAATGTATATATTATATCATTACTGTCTGCTAAACTTTTAAGAGGACCTCTACTCTTTGTCATAGAAAATACACTGTCCTATACATTGTAAGTAATACCTCTTTTAGAAATGGAAGCTCCCTTTTTAATCCTCTAATGAAAAGCAATAACATTATTTTTGTGGACAATGATAATTGAGTATAATATTTCTTGGCTGCAAAATAATGTTGAGGATTATTTCTGTTTTTAAGTAGAAGGTAGTATGAAATGTTTGTCATTGTAAAATCTAATTGTTGTATCTTTCCAAAAAATTTATATGCTTTTATTTTTCTTCTTGCTCTATTTCTCATTAATTCAGGTTGTTCAAGGCAAACTGAGAAATCAGGAATTGTTGCTATTGGACCCAATATAACTGAGATTCTCTTCGCAATTGGAGCACAATCTCAAATAAAGGGCATCGGTGATTTTGATGATTATCCCCCTCAAACACAAAATTTAACACGAGTAGGAACTTATTTATCACCAAATTTAGAAAAAATCACAACACTAAATCCAGCCACAATTATTGTATCAGGTGAAGTGCCACAATTGAGAGAATTATCTCAACACTTGAATATTCAATATCATGCTGTTCCAATGGATACGCTTCAACAAATTTACGATGGAATTTTACTCATTGGTGAATTAACTCATTCTACACGCAGAGCACAACTACTGATAGACACGGTAAAGCAAAATCTACAGAGGATAGAGAATCTTGCAAAAGATTTAGAACCAATTCCAACCTTGCTTGTAGTCAGTAGAGAACCACGAGATTTATCATCTATACAGGTAGTCGGAGGGAAATCATTCCTATCTGAAATACTAAAAATTTCAGGTGGCAAAAATGTTTATGAAGATGCAGAGCAACCTTATTTTGAAATTTCTGCCGAACAAGTCCTTTCTATAGCACCTGAGGTTGTTATTGAATTCCATTGCGGAGAAAATTTAACTCAAAGGCAATTAGATGCCTTATTTTTGGACTGGAAAGCACTGGACTCTGTTCCTGCAGTTCAAAAAAGTAGAATCTACTTTATCCTTGAATCGTATGGTATGCGTCCCGGACCACGTATCTATAAAATCGCTGAGGAAATTGCGACTTTCCTACATCCAGAAGTAAAATTAGGGTTATGAATCCTATTTTGACTCTACAAAATGTTTCTTTTCAATATCGAGCCGATAAGTTACTATTTAATAACCTTACACTGTTAGTCGCTTCGGGCAAACTCACTGCACTTATTGGTCCTAATGGCTCAGGAAAGAGTACACTACTCAGATTATTGGCAAGCATAAGCAGACCAACTGCCGGAGAAATTCTTTTAAATCAAACACCATTAAAGGACCTGCCTATCCGAGAAAAAGCACAAAAAATTGCTTTTCTACCACAAAGTATTTTCCCAATCTTTCCACTTACCGTGTTTGAAATAATTGCAATGGGGCGATTCCCAAGAAAATCTGTTCTTTCAGGATTATCACGAAAAGACTACGAGATTATTGAAAATTGTCTCAATATTATGAATTTAACAAAATTAAGAGACCGCCCTTATTCTGAACTTTCTGGTGGAGAATGCAAGAGGACACTCATCGCAAGCACCCTTGCACAGGAGCCTGAAATACTCCTTTTAGATGAACCCTTATCAGGATTAGATGCTCCTTACCAGGTAGAGACACTACACCATCTATATCAAATTGCTAATATGGGATACACCGTTATAATTGCAACTCATGAAATCAACACTGTTACTCGTTTCGCCCATGAATTTATCCTCATTTCCTCAGACCACGAAATTATTTCTCAGGGGAGAGCAGAAGAAACACTGACAGTTGAAAACTTAAACAGGGCTTATGATGCACATTTTTGGGTAGGGAAACATCCGCTTACAAATACATTGCTCGTTGAAGTAGAACAGAGAACTCAACCATGAAACGCGACAACATAAAAAAGATTCTCCTTTGCTTAATCATTTTTTTAATTCTTATTCCAATAAGTATATTTATAGGCTATGAACCTATTTCACCATTAAAACTCTGGATGTCAGTAAAAAATCCCAATGACCTCAATTCTTCCATGACACTTGAAATTATACTGTTCCATCGTATACCCCGAACTTTTGTTGCAATTCTCGTAGGTGCTGGACTTTCCATTGGAGGGGTTACATTTCAGGCACTACTTCGCAATCCGCTTGCTACGCCTTATACATTAGGCACTGCAAGTTTCGCCTCTTTAGGCGCCTACATTGCTTATTTAGGTATGGATACATTCCTTCCCTTTGCTTCCATAATTCCCATTCCCTTTTCGCATATATTTGCCTTCATTCTCGCTATTCTGGAAGTATTGCTTATTTTGACCTTGATTAAAATGAAACCCAAAACATCTGCAACATTACTTCTTCTTTCAGGCATAACAATAGGTATGTTAGCCAATGCCTGTATCTCTATTCTCCGATACTGGGCAAGCCCTGACAAACTCGTATTAATGGAAAGATGGTGGTTTGGCTCAACACAGGTATTGGGCTATCGGTCAATAATCGTGATATTAGTATCCTCTATACCTATCTTTATCTTTCTATGGAGTTATAGTGCCGCATTAGACCAATACACCTTCGACATGGAAATAGCACAATCCAGAGGTGTAGATATTCCAAAACTACAAAGGAGACTATTCCTTGTCGTTTCTATCCTAACTGCAGTGATAGTGGCTGAAGTAGGCCCCATCGGTTTCGTTGGTTTAATTGTTCCACACATTACTCGCTATTTCGTAGGTCCTTCTCATCGTTTTGTATTCCCGTATAGTGCACTTATCGGTGGAGCCTTCCTATTGCTATGTGATATTTTTGCACGCAAAATGTTCAGCACAGAAATCCCTGTGGGTATTATTACCGTGCTACTTGGTGTTCCTGCTTTCCTCTATATACTAATAGGAAAAAATTTTAAAGAATGGCTGATATAAACACATACATTATTTTAATTGGTGGCGGCTCTGCCTCAGGCAAAACGACACTTGCAAATCATCTTCAATCCAGATTATCTCCTCATTCTATCATTATTTCTCTTGACAACTATTACAAAGATTTGTCCCATCTAACTATGCAGCAGCGGAAACAAAACAACTTTGACCATCCCCAATCTATTGAATTTAATTTATTGCTCAAACACCTGCGTTTACTAAGAAAAGGGTATACCGTTAAGATACCCATCTATAACTTTATTACACATACCCGTAAACAGAAAACACAAAAGGTAGAGCCTCATTCCATCCTAATTATAGAAGGACTACATATACTAACCTATCGTCCTATACGAAACATAGCAAACCTGAAAGTGTTTGTTGAATTATCTGATGATTTACGATTTATTCGGAGAATCCAGAGAGACATTTTAGAAAGGAGAAGGACACTTGAAGAGACTACTAATCAATACTTACATACTGTCCGACCCATGTATGAACAGTTCATACTCCCTTCAAAACGCTATGCTGATTTAGTAGTTAATGGAGAGAATTTAGAAGAAGCCGTGTCAAAAATCCTGTCTGTGCCTTCCTTAAAAAAATTCTATCCAAAATTGTTCCTATCCGCTAAAAGATAATAATCAATATCATATATTACAAATATTTTATGAAATAAAAGAAATAATTATCTTAGATAGATACATATTAAAAAGAGTAATACAATGTATTTGCGTATAACAGATACTAAATTCCTGCCATAATTATTTCCTTTCTTACTTCTATAACATGAATGTTAAAACACTTAATCTTATAGATTGATACATATTATAACAAAGCATACAACCTACCGTCCCCTGACAAGATTTAGAGGACAGTGCTTTGATAGATGGTTGTGGATATCTGCGGATATATCGGCACATTATTTTACCATTGATAAAGCCAGCACTGGCAACAGTAGCGATTTTTACTTTCCTGTGGGTATGGAATGATTTTATGGGACCGTTGGTGTTTCTGACGGACCAGGAGAAGTACCCATTAAGTTTAGGATTATTTGCTTTTCACGCAGTAATGATATGGTTATATAGATTTGACCTTATGATGGCGGCTGCAGTATTGATGACCTTGCCTGTAATTGCATTGTTCTTCTTTGCACAGCGACAATTCATACAAGGGATAACCTTAACAGGACTAAAAGGATAAATTATAAGTGATTGTAAACAAATAAGTTATATATATGTTTCACATGGAACATATATGTAAAAAAATACAAATGAGGGTAACATAAATAGTATTTTATTGTATATAAATAAGTTAGTGAAATGTTTCATGTGAAACATTGTATTATTATATAAACCCTACATAGGAAAAAATTATATGCGTTTCAAATTCGTCCCCGTTCAAGTTGTTGCCTGCCTTTGTGTCGGACTCTTTACACCTACTATGGTATACTCCTGGCAACACCACCCTTTATTTACACGGATTGTCGTGGAAGGTTTACCTGAAATACAGAATGCTTCTGATGTTCAGGCAGAACTATTAGACCAATTTCTAATTGCAGAAGAACAAAATATAGCAGAACTTTTATCAAATGTAGAGGCATGGGCACAAGCGAACCTGACTATGTATGCTCCCTGCCCAACAAATCTTCTTTTTACACCTACTGGAAATGCTGATGACATAAAGGCAAGACTTTTCCGGGCTATCCGTATCAATCCCAATACAAAAGTGCCTCTCTATACTATTGGTTTTGCAGAAAAGCCTCCCGAAGGCAAAACCCTTCTTAATGTTCGGGATGTGTGTATTTTGAATGATACAAAGGAGTTTGAAATCTTCTGTTTTATACAACTTCTCAACGGAGAATCCGTTTCTCCATTGGAAATTCTTACTTCTTCGTCTAATGAACCTGATTATGGAATGGATACAGGACTATTTGAAGACAATGGAACGGAGTTTGGTGCTATTTATGGATTTGGAACCCAGGCTTTTGGAAATCCAAATCTTGATTTTGGCTCCCAGGCACCTTTTCATATGGGCTTTCTACATGAAAATCCTGTCATAAAGTTCTTTGCTCCTTTCTTAAAGCAATCTTATGTAGAGTATCGTATATATCTTTATAAAGAATTATCAAAACTCGCCTTTGAAACCGGACATCCCTATTGGGGTTGGAGGTTTATGGGTTGGGGATTACACTATTTAGGCGACTTGTCCATGCCTTATCATACGACCGCTCTACCCGGTTATTCTGCTCTAAGAATGATTTGGATTTACCTACTTGATATGTTAGGCATTCCAGGACCTACTAATAATGCTATGCAACTTTCTTCAAATCGTCATCTGGCTGTTGAATCATTTATGGGAAGTCTTTACCTGAACGCTGTTTACAAGCAAGACGACCCATTTTTATTAATTGAAGGGATAAGCAATGGAACAAGCAAAGCATTATTTAATATTAATAATACTAATAATAATAAATGCTGGACCGAGAACCAGTGCGTATTAGAAGAAGGAACTATTCCTGAATATTCTGATGACCTGCCTAGAAATTGTCTTGCCCTCCGCTCTCATAACTGGTCAAAAAGTTTAGACAGTTTAATTTCTCAAACTCTACCCGATACATTTGTTAATGACCCAACGGTAGAATTAGGAAATTTAGAAGAGAGATATGACATATTGAATCTTACATTAGCAGAACAAAGTTTTGAAAAGGTTCAAGAATTAGTGGACACAGCCAATGCAAGTCTATTTTTATTTAGTGTTTACGGGAAGAGTTATATCCTTAATATTCTAAAATAGATAATTCATCAGAAATATAACATTTTTTTAACTCCTGTTGAATCTATTTGTTGACATGGTATCTATTTTTTGGGAAATCAGGCATAAAAATTTCCATAACTATACGCAATATATAATTCTGTCTATAATTTCTATCAACTAAATTAGGGAAGAAACAATTTTAAAAGGTATATTATTTTTATCAGCATTTTTAGTATTAATGAAAATCTTTTATAGAAGGTGTTTTCTTCATTTGACATATTATTATAAATATTAATAATTGATATATTGTTATAAATATTAACATTTGACATATTATTATAAATATTAATAATTGATATATTATTATAACTATTATTAGCACCTATTTTATGTTTCAAATTTTCTTTTGTTTTATTACATGTCCTATTATTTTTTATATTATTAAAAGTCTTATCTTTGGATTTATATTTTT
>DAOOVZ010000028.1:0-13608 GCA_035370665.1 Candidatus Hydrogenedens sp. | reverse complement strand
TTTCTACTCCTTTATAAATATTAAATTTAACAAGTTTTATTTTTACCTTTAATTTTTTCATATTCTTTTGTCCTATATTCTTTATTTTGAGTTTATTGCATGTCCTATTATTTTTTATATTATTAAAAGTCTTATCTTTGGATTTATATTTTTTTGTTTTCATATTTCTACTCCTTTATAAATATTAAATTTAACAAGTTTTATTTTTACCTTTAATTTATTTGTATTATTTTGTCCTATATTCTTTATTTTGAATTTATTGCATTGATTTTTATTTTTATCAATTATATATAAGTCTATTATTTACAATATATTATACTTATTATTTTTAAGAAATTTGACCTGTAAAATAATAGTAGATAAACTACTAAATACTTTTATGATAGAATTATCCTTAAAATGCTGTATCCCTAAATATTCTAACTTTTGTTCTTCTTAATAACAAAGAAACAATGGTTCTTCTCCAGAAAAGTTGCTAATTTTGGAAGGAATTTTTGGTGATTATGGTTTGTAGTAGTATATAGGTTATATTCTCTGGATTATCGTTAGTGTTCCTCTACGCAACCCTTGCTTAGTAAACTCGTCTTCGATTAATTCTTTCTTAAACTTTTTATCATCAAAAAGTTTATGGATATTTGGCGATTGGTTTATGAATTTTGTTCCTTCTGGTAGCCAACGGTTAAGAAATCGTGCCAATTTTTCAGGTTCTTCCACTCCCCTTGCGGTTATCACCCTTATATTATTGTCAGCATCACTCATTTCTTGAAGGCATTGAGGAAAAGCAGAACATAGAACTTTTGTGTTGTTAAATTGAAATTTTCCTACAACCAACTGAAGAAATCCTGCCTTTTTACTTTTCCTTTCCACAAGCACCGTGGAAATGTTCTTCTTTGCTAAAAGGATTGGCACGGCTGGGAATCCGCCACCTGAACCGATGTCCAACCAGATACTCTTTCCTTCTTCTATTTCTTCCTGCAACACATACTGGACGAGGCTTAAACTATCTTCAATATGTTGGACACAACCTTGAACCAAATCCTTGGAGGAAACAAGTCCTGCTAATGGATTCCATTCCTTCAATAATTCTAAATATTGCTGAATTTCCCTTTCCCACACTTCCCAATTAATTACATAGTTGGGCAATAATTTTTTATATAAGTTAATATTTAGTATTGCTTTATTCAATTACTTTTTTGATTACTCCCTTTGTTCTATTTTAACATACCTATACAATGATGAATCACAATGATTCCAAAAAAGAAAGGTTTTTGTATGTTCAAAGATTTCACACGACGCACATTATTGAAAGGACTTGCTATGGGTATGGGAATGTTTGCCAGTAATCTTTCCTTTGCGGCAGAGGAGAAAAAAGTAATAAAGGGTTTTGATGAAACAGAAGCGAATATGGATACAGAAAAGAAGTGGGAACCATATTCAGACCGTAAGATTCGGGTTGGTATTGCTGGGTATGGTGTTTGCAAGTTTGGTGCTGTTTTTGATTTTCAGAACCATCCCAATGTCGAGGTCGTTGCTGTAACGGATTTGATACCAGAACGGTGCGAAGGTTTAGCAAAAGAATGCCGTTGTTCTACGACCTATCCTTCATTGGAAGAGATGGTGAAAGACAAAAGTATCGAAGCGGTCTTTGTCGCCACAGATGCACCCAGTCATGTGAAGCATTGCGTAGAGGTTTTGAAGCATGGCAAGCATGTGGCAAGTGCTGTTCCAGCCGTATTCGGTTCCGTAGACGACGCGAATGCACTCTACGACGCAGTCAAATCCTCCGGGCTCAATTATATGCTTATGGAAACGAGTGCCTATCGTAATGATTGTTATGCTATGCGTACCCTCTACAAGGCAGGTGCTCTGGGCGAATTGGTCTATTGCGAGGGCGAATATTACCACTATTTAGACCCACCTATTGACTCATATAAAGGTTGGCGACTGGGCATACCGCCGCAATGGTATCCTACGCATTCAAATGCATACTATATATGTATCGGTGGTGGACACTTTACAGAGGTGTCCTGTTTTGGTATGCGGTCTCATTTCCCACTTCTAAAAGAAGAGAATAATGTTTATAAAAATCCGTTTGGCACAGAGATAGCCTTATTTCGCACCAAGGAAGGGGGGATGGCTCGTATGGGTGTAAGTTGGGATACGCCGGGCTTTGAAGGAGAGGTAGGTCGAGTCCGTGGTCAGAAAGGTTCAGTAACCGATACCCAATACCAAGGGCTTGAAAATGTATCCAAGATTAACATTAAGAAACCGCCATTACCGCCTAATGTCAATGCAGGTGGACACGGTGGTTCGCATGGATATTTAACAGACGAGTTTATCCGCTCCATTATTGAAAATCGTAAGCCATTCATTGATATTGCTATGGCATTAAACATTACTGTCCCTGGCACAATTGCTCACCAATCAGCCTTAAAAGATGGTGAACTACTAAAAGTTCCAGTATTTACCTTTTAATTATCACCTATATTTTTAATCACTAACTCACACGAATTAAGTAATATGTGGGATAGGTTGGAATAGGTTTAAGGTTAGGGACTTATGATTCTTATGAAATAGATAGGGTAGGAATTTAAATACCTTAATTGCTATTTTTATCCTGCTTCCTGGGCTAATCGTTGTGCTTTGATTCTCATTAGTTGGCTGGTGGTTGAACGTTCCATTTCATCTAATTTGTTTTTGATGAATTTTATGGTCTCTTTCATTCGTGGAATCATGGTATGTTCTAATGCGTTTACACGTCTCCGTGTTTTCTCTATTTCCTGGCACAACCGTCGAACCGTTTCTTCCAATTCAGCCATTTTTAGAAGTTTAGGCAGAAATTCTTTAATCTGCGTAATAGCCTTATCCAATTCGGAGGAGGTATGCACTAATGAATATCCACCTTCTATCTTCCCAAAATTAATTTCGAAATTGGGTATCTGGACACCCATTACTCTCTTTGTTTTCATCTGTATATCCAATTCCTGGCGTGTGGATTCGAGTGCGTCTTCTACAATTAATCTTGATGATGTTGCCTCTGCTAAAACAAACAATTTCAACACCTGTGGTAATTCTCTATCTACTTCTAATCGGACTACTTTATATTCCGCTGTGATTCTTCCGAAATCTTTCATTAGCCCATCTAATTTGTCTTTTAATAGTTTATGACCTCGTTGGGCTACTGCCAGACTCTTTCGGAGTTTAAGTAATTCCATTCTTGTCGGATTTACTGCTAATCGCATACGGCAACCTTATCTTTACTTGTTTAATACAAAATTTATTTGGTTTCTTGATAATATTTATCTATAAATTCGGGTTTTATACGCTTCAGTTCTGCCTTTGGAAGTAAGGCGAGCAATTCCCAGCCAATTCGCAAACTATCTTCAATGTTACGATTTTCATCTTCGCCCTGGCGAATGAAGCGGTCTTCAAAAGCATCGGCAAATTTTACATATAATAGGTCAATATCACTTAAAGCGGATTCACCAAGAACAACTGCCAACTCTTTTGCGTTTTTACCGCGTGCATAAGCGGCGTATAACTGGTTCATTACATTGGCGTGGTCTTCGCGTGTTTTGCCAACACCAATGCCTTTGTCCTTCAATCGTGATAGTGATGGTAATACATCTACCGGTGGATATATGCCCTGAGCATGAAGGGGTCGGCTAAATATAATTTGTCCCTCTGTAATATATCCTGTCAGGTCAGGGATAGGATGTGTCTTATCGTCTTCTGGCATGGTCAACACAGGCAATTGTGTGATTGAACCTGATTTGCCTTTGATACGACCGGCTCTCTCATAGATGGAACTTAAATCTGTGTATAAATATCCCGGATAACCGCGTCTGCCGGGGACTTCTTTCCTTGCAGCGGAGATTTCACGCAAAGCCTCACAATAATTTGTAAGGTCTGTTAATATGACCAATACATGCATATCCTTTTCATAAGCAAGGTATTCCGCTGCGGTCAAAGCCATGCGTGGGACTGCAATTCGTTCGATAGCCGGGTCATCTGCTAAGTTAATGAATAATACGGCTCTTTCGAGGGCACCTGTCCTGCGAAAGTCGCTAATGAAGAATTCAGATTCTTCAAAGGTGATACCCATTGTTGCGAATACCACTGCAAATTTTTCACCTGTTTTTAATACCTTTGCTTGTCGGGCTACTTGCGCTGCCATACGGGAATGAGGCAAGCCTGATGCGGAGAAGAAGGGTAACTTTTGTCCACGCACTAATGGGTTTAGCAAGTCTATTGTTGAAATACCTGTCTGAATAAATTCATTAGGATAATCTCTTGCATACGGGTTCATCGGGTTTCCATTGATATTAAGCCACTTTTCAGGAATAATTGGTGGACCATCATCAATAGGTCTGCCAAACCCATCGAACACACGCCCTAACATATCTTCTGATACGCCTAATTCTATTCCTTTCCCCAAAAATTTTACTGTTACTCCTTGAGGTGTCAGTCCACTGGTTCCTTCAAAGACCTGGACAACGGCTCTATCTCGATTTACTTCCAGAACCTGTCCTCTACGGGTACTACCATCTTCAAGGCGAATATCCGTAAGTTCGTAATAAGTAATCCCTTCTACGCCTTCTACTAACATCAATGGACCAATAATCTCTTTTACTGTGCGATATTCTTTGGTAATCACGGCTATTTACCTCATATTAATTTTATTGTTTTTTTCCTATATGAAAGTTTATGACGATAATGCTTTTACTTGTTGTGATACTTTTTGTTTCAATTCCTCAAATTGTTCTAAATTGCTTTCAGGTATTAATTTTGCTTTTGAGATTTCTTCTAATACAGGCAAATTCAACAATTTTGTCAATGGAATGCCTTTTTGTAGTGCAGGACGAACTTCATCGTAATAGTGTAAAATTACACTTAATAGATGAAACTGTTTAATCATGGAAGTATAGGTATCTAATTCGTCAAAAGCGTTTTGGTGTAAGAAGTCTTCTCTTATCATTTTTGCGGCTTGCATTAGTAGACGGTCATCTGCGGGAAGTGCATCCATACCCACCAATCGCACTAATTCTTCTAATTCTGCTTCTCTCTGTAGTATTGCCATTGCGCGAATACGATTTTCTGACCATTTAGAGTTGTAATTCTCATTTGCATATTTGTCTACCACTTCCTGATATAAGGAATAGGAGGTCAACCAGTTGATAGCAGGGAAATGTCTTGCAAAGGCGAGTTTATCGTCTAATCCCCAGAATACTTTTACTACCCGCAATGTTGCCTGCACGACGGGTTCGGAAAAGTCCCCGCCGGGAGGGGATACAGCACCGATAATGGACAGAGTGCCTTCTCGCTTATCTGAACCTAAACATATTACATCACCAGAGCGTTCATAGAAACTTGCAATACGCGTTCCTAAATATGCAGGATAGCCTTCCTCACCGGGCATTTCCTCTAATCGTCCTGACATTTCACGCATAGCCTCTGCCCAACGACTTGTGGAATCAGCCATCAATGCTACGCTATAACCCATATCACGGAAGTATTCTGCGATTGTAATTCCTGTAAACACGCTTGCTTCACGGGCAGCCACAGGCATATTTGAGGTATTAGCAATAAGCACGGTGCGTTCCATTAATGGTCTGCCTGATTCGGGGTCTTTTAGTTCTGGGAACTCTAAAAGCACATCGGTCATTTCATTTCCACGCTCGCCACAACCCACATATACCACTATATTTGTATTAGCCCATTTTGCTAATTGGTGCTGCACCACGGTCTTACCGCTACCGAATGGACCGGGCACGCATGCTGTTCCACCTTTGGTCATTGGGAAAAGCATATCTAATACCCGTTGTCCGGTAGTTAATGGCTCAGTAGGCGGTAATTTCTTTAATACAGGTCTCGGCTGACGCACAGGCCAACGCTGAACCATTGTTAATTCGCGCGGTCCTTTATCTGTATCTATTATTGCGACAACTGTATCAATATTCCCTTCAACTGGCTCAATCTTTTTAACTGTCCCCTCAATTCCATTAGGAACCATAATCTTATGGAGAACCAATTCTGTTTCACGCACTGTGCCCAAAATATCACCAGTTACGACATGGTCTCCGACCTTTGCGGTAGGTTCGAACTTCCATTTTACAGTGCGGTCTAATGATGGGCTTTCTGCACCACGCACAATATATTCGCCGTATTGTGCAGCAATTTTATCCAGAGGACGCTGAACGCCATCATAAATGGAACGGATTAAGCCAGGTCCAAGTTCTACACTCAATGCTTCACCTGTCCTATATACAGGATGTCCAGGACCAATCCCTCCTGTTTCCTCGTAGACCTGTATTGAAAATTCATCGCCACGGATTTCAATAATTTCTCCGAACAGTTTCGCTTCGCCGACACGAACCATTTCATACATTCGAGCGCCGGCTAAACCACGAGCCACGACTAAGGGTCCGGACACTTTGACAACTTCACCTGTAATATTTGTGCTCATACTCTTATTTCCCTAATGTTCTTTATGTTTATTCACCGTTGTTATTTTTAATCTATTATTTATATTCATTGGGCTCATTCTTCCTTCCCAAGCATATCCACACCGATAGAATACTCTATCTGTCGTTTTAATTCTTTAAATCCGAGATGTTGACTCCCTTTGAGGGTAGGGATTGTTGTTATAACTGCATTAGTAATTAAGCGATAATCCTGTATAATTTCTTTGGATTCTTGTGCCAGTTCTTCCGTAATAAGTATGATAGAAGCACCACCTTCTTGCTGAATTTGTTGAAAGGTCATCTGCAAATCATGGGGCGATATTGCATGACACACCTCAAATCCAGCAGCTTTAAATCCCTGAATTAATCCTTTTTCACCGATTACATAAGCCTTATACATAGGTTTGACGAATCCTATCTTTTAACATATTTGATGGCAAACCGTTAAGTTTACCACTGATGATTAGTTTCAAATTGAAGGCTTCAACATTTTGTCCCCAGCAGAAGGCGCCGACTCTCTCAGGTCCCATAGTTTGTAATTTTGCAAGTTTCGCCATGTCAGTTAATAAATCGGAAACCTTTTGCTCAAATTTAGGAATTTGTTCATCTTCACTTAATTCAAAACATTCTCTCCAGATATCGCCAATAACTCCAGGAATAATATTTCCCCAGGTTCTTACTTCGGTAGTGGAGCAGACTTCATTTATTAAATTATTAAATGGTTCCAAGGGTAATAAATATTGATTGAAAATCTTTAAGTTATGACCAATCTTTAATGCACGCCAGAGAACCACTACTATTTTGGAAAGTATACGCGCTTCTACCCAATCTTTTAGTAATGGGCAATTTAATTTTGTCAATAGCCAGAGATAGTGTCGTAAATAGCAACCGTCCAATATTATATCTATTATTAATGGATTTTCTGTTTGAACACCAGCAGGGTTGCATATAGTGCTAATTGTAGGTCTTATAAGTTCAGGAAATAATGAAGGATTGCCTGCTGCGACTTCGGATAATCGTGCCTCACTAAAAATGTTTTTTGGGAATATAGCCTCTTTTCCATTTAAAGCTCTTTTCAGGTTTATATAATCTTCACTTAATAAAAATACATCTGTAATTTCTGATGATGGACACGACTTTTTCAATTCATATATTTGTGAATGGACATAATTATCAATAATTGTGCTCCAATCTTCCCATGTTTCTGCTCCGGGAACCATAAATTCTCTTAAAGTAGTTTCTTGAACTCTATGGAGCATATCATCTGTTTTTTCAAGACTTGCAAGGCTTGAAAAAAAGTCATAAGACATTAGTTGACCTTCTAAAACACTAATCTGTCCACATACAAATCCCCAACGATGTTGTCCTTTTGACAGTGCTTTCAAGCACCTACTCCTTATCAATTATTTTATTTAAATTAAACTTTTACAGTAAATAGATTTTTAGCAATAACCGGAATGATTTCTCTTTCTAAATCACTCAAAATGGTATCCAGTGTCTGGTCAATCTGGAAGCCTTTTCCTACGAACAAAAAACCACCTTTTGAGGAAAGGAAATTTTCTTCATTTATAGATATTTTTGTTTCATGGGAATTATTCCATTTAGAGACCAAATCCTTAAACAATTCTAAATCGTCTTTATGAACACAAAGGCTACCTTCTATATCTGCGGGTATAGCCTGATTCATCCATTTTTCCATCAATTGCTGATATTCCTTGGCTGGTAAGTGCAGTATTTCTTCCTTCGCTTTTTGAAATATCTGACTTAAAATCTTATTTTTTTCTGACAAGATTTCTTTATTAATTTGCCCTTGAACCTGCACCAATTTTCTTGCCATTTCCTCATCTATATTTCGCATGGCTAACTGATAAAGGCGTTCTGCCTTTTCTTCTGCATTTCGTTGGACACTTTTTTTCTTCTCTTCGGCTTCTTTTTTTGCAGATTTTATAAACAGTTCTGCTTCATGCTGAACCGATTCTAAAACTGCCTTATTAATTTCTTCTAATGCCATTGATGTATTCCTTACAATAGGATATAAAACAACCTATTCTTACTATTCAGTTTTATTGCATTTTAAGAAAAGCCGTTACAGCATTATCGGCTGTTAGCCAGTTGATTGTTAAAATAGCGACCAATAACGATACCACAGCGTAAGTTTCCACCATAGCAGGTAGAATAACCGAACGACCAAATGCTTCAGGTCTACGGGCAACTAATAAAATACTTGCTGCGGATGCTTCACCCTGCCACTGGGCAGAGACATATTCGGCTAATCCTACGCCGAGACCCAATAGGCATAAGGCTAATCCTGTTCCCGGAGTAATTATCATTTGTCCGGAAATAAGACCTGAACGCACAAAGATAAGGATGGCTGTGATAAATCCATAAAAACCTTGTGTACCTGGTAAGGCTAATAGAACTAATAATCTTCCAAACAAATCGGGTTTTTCACTTAAAACGCCTCCAGCAGCCTGAGAGGCAATTCCGATTCCTTTTCCTGACCCTGAGCAAGCCAGACCAACTGCTAAACCTGCTCCACCAATGGCTAAACCACGGCCAATTTCTAACGCAAGCATGTGTTCCATACATTTATCTCCATCTTTTTACGGTTATTGTTTTGTTATTCGTTAAATTTATTATTTCTACTTATTTTTTCACATCAGAAGCAACTAATATAGCACTTTCTGAATTAAATCCTAATGGCTCGAACTGTTTTCCTCCTGCCTCGTAGAATCTTCCAAAAAACTCAACCAGGATTAGACGCATAGAGTGCACAAATGCACCCAGAACACTAATCAGGAAGTTAAATACATGTCCTATAAGCAACACCACAATAAAAAAGATAATGCCTACATAAGGAACAGGTCTCACTAAGTTTGCTATCATATTAAATGACATAGCCACAATAGAGGTAGTCAAACCCAGTGCTAATAAACGGCAATAAGACATGGTATCACCAATGAATGCTGTGAGTCCATAACTACCGACTATTCCATATAGACTTATCATTCCAATTATAAATCGTGCAATAGGGTTCTTCTGGTCTCTACCCTGCGTCAGAATAAGTCCCAAAGCACCTATGCTAAATAGCACAATTCCTAACCAATTAAGCCAGGAAGGCGGGGTTACAAACATATTTGTAACAAGAATAACAAAACCTGGTAAGATTATCAGCCATAACAAACCATCCATAATTGCCCCTATTTTATCTCCCTGCTTCGCCATACCATACATTTTCAGACCAATCCCAAGAAATTGGTTGAGTATACCGATAAATAGTGCAACGAGCAATAGAATAACTGGTTGTGCCATGGGGTCATAAATTACGGTTTTTTCTATGACTTTTTGTAATATATTATTTTCACCAAAATATTCTGGCTTATATAAGTCACCGAATAGAGAACCAAATAAGAAGCCGACAATAATTGTTGGGATAGACGCTAAAAATAATAACTTTGCGAAATTATAAACGCCCTCATAAGGACGCGTTCTTTTCATCAGGTAGCGACTTGCTATTAATAGAATTAACCCATAACCTACATCGCCAAAACATATTCCAAAGAAAAGGAGGAAAGTCCATAGTATAAATGGAGAAGGGTCAAAGAAATCGTAAGGAGGGAGTCCATACATGTTAACTAATAATTGAATAGGTTTTATTAATTTAGGTAATGTAATATTAATAGGCACATTTTCACCGGGAGCAGGGTCATCTACAAAAATTGATACTTCCGGCATTTCATTTTTCATTGTCTGACTTAATTTTGGCAAATCAAATTCCCTTACATAGCCAGATAAAATCTGAACCCAACGCCCTTCTAATGCTTTGGATTTACTTAGAATTAGTCTCTTTTTACTATCCCAGTAAGCCTTTAAGACCTCCACTGTTCGGCGATGAACAGATAACTTATAAACCTTATTCGCAATCTCTTGAGACTGAACCCGAAGCATTGATAAGTCTGCTCTCAATTCCCTTATACGGTCTCGAATTGTGCCATTTATATTAGGTAAATTAATTTCTTCAAAGTTGTAGTCTCTTGTCCTTTTCTGGATTTCAGGCAAATCTTCTGCCAGACATGCAACTAATACACGCACAGTATCTTTTTCATTATAACGAGGGATTTCACTTGTAGATTCATCTTTCCTGTAATATTTCCCTTCATGGATAATCTCTATGGCTGCCTTCTTCTTAAAGAAATCATCATTTATAAGCGACTGGTAAGAAGAGTAAATAATTTTACCGAATAACAATTTTATCCGTTTGGGCTTTCGAAATTCATTTATTGAAAAAGGCAAATCTTCATAAGGTTCTAATTCTGCAATCTCATTTTCGATAGTGGATATTGACCTTTCCACTGTTCGATATTCTGTATCTAATAATTGTGCCTCTTGATAAATACTTTCTAAATCAAACTTATGTAGTGCATTGTCCAATTCTTCTTTTGTAATTAGCAATGGAACTTGTGCCAACCCTTGAACAAAGGTTTTGACCACAGGTGAGAAAATGTCTAACAAATTAAGAATTGTTTGTATCTTTTGAAGGTTAGTATCAACTTCCTCCGTTATAACTGATGGTCTTTTTAATGTATCCTTCAATTCAGGATAATTATCCAGTGCGTCTGAAACCTGGCAAATACCTAAACCTTGGAGTGTTCGTAAAAGCCGTTGAGAGGCTTTTACAGGACATAGCATTGTCACCTTTTTCATCTTGTCTATAGGCATAGTATGCTATCTTTATCCATTAAAGTTCTTTTAATTTATTAACTACAAATCTTATCTGTTCATTAATTTTATTTTGCGGAATATTTTTAACTTCTTTGACCTGTTCTTCTCCCCAAGTCTTTAGTTTTGCTTCTTCTTGTTTTTCCTTTTGTTCTGCCTGTTCGCGGTAATTTTTTATCTTTTCTTCTCTTTGCTTTTCAACCTCTGCAATAATCTTTTTTGTTTCTCCTTCGGCTTCTTCGACAATCTTCCTGGCTTGCAATTTTGCCTCTTCCAGAAGTTTTTCCGCTTTTTCTTCTATTTCTATAACTTGTTTAACTATAGTTGACATAGCCCATACCTTCCTTTTAATGTCTAATATGTATAACAAAATCGAGATACAAATTTCAAATTGGTTATTATTATAACAACCTATTTAATTTTATACTTATCGTTAGGTATAAATATTTATTGTAATAAACATAAAAAATTTAAAATATCTCCTTATGCCTATATTTTTTACCTTCATTGTAAAAATTTGCATTGTAATAATGTAATAATAAGAAACGATTTTATACCCAGATTAAGAAATAAATGAGTATATCTCTTTCTAAAGTGAAGGGTTTCTTATAAAAAGTTTGTCTAATTTTTAATTTTAAGTTTTTTTTGTATATAATGGGATTGAAGTATTTTAAATGGCAACATAAATTGATGAATATTGTAATGTCCTTAATATAATAATAAAGTTTAAGGGAGGTTTTTATGTCATTTTTAGTTTGTCTTTTAACAATTTGTCCCTTACTTTCTTTTTCAGAACTACCCCCAGGAATAGTTATTACACATTCTTGCGCCAATTCGGGTATTTATATTGGTTCACCGGGTATAGTTGTTGTGCAAGACGGTATATATTTAGCGAAACATGATGAATTTGGTCCTATGTCTACGGAACATTCTCTTGCAGTTACACATGTTTATAGTTCGGAAGATAGTGGCAATTCGTGGGAAAGGATAGCCACACTTAGAGGAATGTTCTGGTCGAACATTTTCAAGCATAATGGTTCTATTTATATGATGGGCACGGACAGACATCATGGGAATATTGTAATCAGGAAATCGGATGATGGAGGTTATACATGGACAGAACCTATGAGCCGACAATCAGGAATTTTAAGAATAGCACAATTTCACACGGCGCCTGTTCCTGTGGTGGTGTTTAATGGAAGAATATGGAGAGCGTTTGAGGATGCGATGGGTGGAGACCAATGGGGAGAACGTTATCGGGCTTTTGTAATGAGTGCACCTGTAGATTCTAATTTGTTAGATTCTAAAAGTTGGACATTCAGTAATTGTATTGCAAGGTCAAAAGAATGGCTCAATGGCGAATTTAATGGTTGGCTTGAAGGAAATATCGTTCCTACCCCTGATGGCAAACTGGTAAATGTCCTTCGTGTAGATATTCAAAAAGGAGGAAAAGCAGCAGTTGTTCAGGTCAATGAAGATGGGAAAAAGATTCACTTTGACCCTGAAACAGGTTTTGTTAACTTTAACGGTGGAACGACAAAATTTACTATACGATTTGATGGGCAGACTAAGAAATATTGGACATTATGTAATTGGCCATCACAAGAAGAGGCAAAAAACATGCGTGTTGCACAAATTCGCAATACGCTCGTGCTTGCAAACAGCCCAGATTTGAGGGATTGGAAACTATGCAAAACAATCTTACATCACCCTGATATAGAAAAACACGGATTTCAATATGCGGACTGGCTATTTGAGGGAGATGACATTATTGCAGTTGTTCGGACTGCTTATGATGATGATTTCGGAGGGGCAAATAATTTTCATGACGCTAATTATTTAACATTCCATCGAATTGAAAACTTCAGAAATTAAGAGAATAGGCGTTATATCTTTGTATAAGCCCTATTTTCACATTTGCTCTTTTGAAGAAGAATCAAAAATCAATTTAATAACAGACATAGGACAACAAAATCCTTAAACTATTTTATTTGCTACTTATGTTTGTATTAAAATTCTTGAATATTTTATGTTAGCGGAAAATGAAAAAAGTAAATAATAACTATTAATGGAGTTTATATTATGAATAAGAATTATTCTCAATCACGAAGGGCATTTATGAAGAATGCTCTTGCTGGAACAATAGGTGTTGGTTTAGCACCTACTATTATTCCTTCCTTTGTTTGGGGACAGAATCCAACTACCTCGCCAAACGAAAGGATTACGCTTGCATGTATTGGGGTAGGAGGACAGGGGAAATATGACATGAGTGCTTTAATGAATATCCCTGATGTGCAGGTCGTAGCCGTGTGTGATGTAGATGATAATCACGCAAACGAGGCTAAAAATATGGTGAATGAGTATTATGCACAAAAAAAGAATCTACCAAATTATAAGGGTTGTGATGTATATCACGATTTTAGGG
>DAOOVZ010000027.1:0-23016 GCA_035370665.1 Candidatus Hydrogenedens sp. | reverse complement strand
CGGGGCTTTCCAAAAAGTCAATTTAAGGCATTTTTAATAAAACGACACAGCCACGAGAAGGGTTTATCCACTCGTGGCTGTGATATTTTGTCTGTAAAAATGATTTTAACTTGTTTTTGGAACAAGATATAATACTGCTTGTCCTTCTAATAGATTTCCTTTTTTCTCACTTAAAATTCGCAACTCCTGAATTTCTGATAAGGCTTTCTCAACATCCTGTTGAGCGTCACCTAAATCCTGTCCCATAATTTTCATAAGTGGAAAGATAGTATCTAAGAACACTTTGCTTTGTAATGACAAAACTGTATATCGTGGTGTTTCTGGGTTTAATGGTGGTTTTAAGTTAGCCATGTAAGTTGAAGATTGCTTATCAAGAACCAAATCCACTATTTTTTTCAAAACATCTGTGTTATTACTAACTGCTACTTTGTCTTCTACCATTACCATTGCAATTGGAACTGGTGATGGTACAGTAAGTTTTTTCAACGGTATATCTCTATAGGTTTCATCAGACATTGAAGGGACAAGCATGTCAATTAAACCTTTAACCTGCTCGACATTCGCCGCTTGGATAAGAATGACTAAAGCAGGGAAATCACCCATAGCCGATGTTACACCTACGGCTATCTCATTACCTAATACACCCATAGCAGTAACACCATATTGAAGTCCCTGAGCAATTTCTTTCTTGTCGCCTAACATTGTTTTAAGTTGAGGAATAGCAGTTTGATTTAGATAAGTTTTATATTCATTTGGAAGTTGATAGACCAAAGATATTTGTGTGTTATCAGGCAACAATTTTGTCAATTGCATGGGCTTTGCTTCTCCCAATACGCTTGCGGATTTGGGATGTTTTGCTAAATCCATAATGGTTCGAATTTCAATTTTTTCATTGGGATTTATGGAGAAACAGAGATATGCAGGGTCCTGAGTGCCTGGGTCAAGTAGTTCCATCCATTCATTAAACTTCATTTGTCCCATAACTGCATAGGGCGATAATTTGGTAATCGCCGGCATAACCTTACTAATCATAGTTGCCAGTTCCCAATCTTTTACTAATACTACCCCTTCTGGATATGATGTAGCAGGTATTTCATTTCCATAGCGAATTGCATACGGGGTTGTAAACCGACTTGCAACTCCTTTAACAATCGAGGTTGACCCTACAATTACATATTGAGCGGCTATAGAATAAGCATAGGGACCATAATCAATAATTTTTGCACCATCTACAACAATTTCTCGTGGTGCTGTGGCACTTATTTCAGGAATCTCTACAACTAACTCCTTTAATGACTCTTCAACTTTATCTTTATCCTTTACGCCCAACATAACTGCCCAGTTAGGTTGCTTTACCTTTGAAAAATCAATTTCTTCTAATTTGGCTGATTGTTTTGTAGTTGCTTGTAACTCTGATGTTGTTCCTTCTGTTGGCTTTGCAGGGGGGGGTTCCAATGCAGCAACCAAACTATCACAGGTAGGTTTAAAGTCAGCAAAAATGCCAGCCGGTTTGGTTACATCAAAGCCACGTGTTTCTGCTACCTCTGTTAAATTATTTGCTCCCGGCGTATCAGCGAAATTTGCCAATTCTTGAATTTGACTTTGCAGCCAATTATCAACCTCTTCGGCAGTGTAAAACCTCTTTGCTACTTGGACTAATTTATCCATACCATCGGCTAATGATGGCAATACAAGACTTATTTGAGCAGAATCAGGTGTTAGTTTTAATAAAGGCGTAGTAGATACTCCACCCTCTGCATGGGGTAATGTCAACTCTTTGACTTCGGCTTTTGTTGGGGCTGTTTGTTCTGCTGGTCCACCACAACCATAAAATAAGAACAAACCCAATACAATTAAAACTGCACTACACAATGCAAGCATTCTTGTTGAAATTTTGTGCTTCATATATTCTTCCTTATCTTTAAGTTTATTTTTTAACGGCAAAGGTTATTTATTGTAATATATCGTTTGACAGCATATACGATATAATTGGTTTCATTCAAATATCTCCATACTATCTTTTATGTTTATCATTTCAACTATTTCTTAAAATACGCCCTATATTCGGTTGGACTATAGCCTGTGATTCTTTTAAATTTTTCTGATACTAATGAACTATAAGGAATCCCAACACAACTTCCTATTCTAGAAAGGCTATTTGTCGTATTTCTTAACAATTCTGCTATTTTTTCAACCTGCACATAACATAAAAATTCGTCAAAGTTTATATCAAAATTTCTTTTTAGCCAATGACTTAATGTAGAAATATCAAGCCCCATCTGCTTTGCCACAGAGTTTAAGGAACAATCTGATAAAAGGCTATCTTCAAGAACAGAAAAAAACAAGTCAAATCGTTCCTTCTTCTTTTCATTAAAATTTTTATTGATAGCCGAAAAAACAATTTTTCTTATCCGTTTTACTCCACTTTCTAAAGAATTTACTTTCAAAAATATTTTGTCTTTAACATCTAATAAATCTTTCTTATTTATTAATTCACTGTCAATATTTTTGATTATTACGGAACTTAAAACATTCATTACCCACGCATATAAGGAAAACATAGTTTTTTGTAAATTTCTTGTGTGAATAATTAATTCTTCTCCCTTACCTTTAAGTATCAAATACATCATGTCCTTATTCTTTGTCTGTATAGCAACTAAAAACATCTTTGCTCTTATTCGGTCAAATTGCTCTAAATATTTATTTAGTAAAGCAATGTCTTTTTCCAGCGGTTCTATTTTTTCAATTTTATTCTTCTCCACCGGGGTATATGTTGTAGTTTCTCCAAACATACGGCACCATTCCTGCTGGAAACTTTCCTTTGTCCAGAGCAAGACTTCCTTCACAGAGGCTAAAGACAACTGCGGCAAGGATTCAAGGCATGACAAGTTATTTTGAGTTGTTCTAATTCCTATGTTCTTAAACTCACGGGTAACTTCGGAGGATAGAACATTAATATTACCATCAATAGAAAAAGGACCTATAGTCAAGAGAAGGTTATGATGTTTATCATTTAGCAAATTGATTGAAGCGTTATTAAACCCAATGTGACATTTAAAAAATAAAGGCACATTTAACGATAGCACTTGTTTAGCACACTTAAATCGGCTGCTAAAGCATTTTTTACACCCCACTTGATTAGATAACACATGATTACATAAAGGAAATGGATTTTCTGACCATATAAGAATATCCTGAATATTTGATAGTTCCCAGAAATGGGCAGCCGTAGCAGAACAAAGTATTGTGGATGTTCGTCTAAATAGTGATTCAAAAACAGGGTTTGAGACTTGTCTTTTGAAAACTTCTAATTCAAATGAATTAATGGTGTTGGATGTGTTTGTTGGGTTATCCATAATTGAATATTTCTTCCACGGATTGCCTCTTGAGCAATTTGTTCTACAAGTGCATGGTGATTGTTATTCTCACTAATGTGTGCCAATACTAGAACTTGAAGTGTTTCATCCATAACCTTTGAAAGAAGTTCCAACATTTGTTGATTGGAGAGGTGTCCGAATCTACTCTGTATCCTTTGTTTAATTTGGGGGGGATAAGGACCTTGCAATAACATTTGAGGGCAATAATTAGATTCAAGAATTAAGCCATGACACCCCCTTAACCTATTTACTAATAATTTAGAGGGATAGCCGCAATCTGTCGCAAATCCTATCTTTTTATCTGAATTGGATACCACATAATTTACCGGGTCCTGTGCATCATGCGTTACCGCAAAGGATTGAATATGAAATTCCCCAATTCTTATGACATCACCAGATTCAAACAGTTCAATATTTTTTGTATTGTTTAATATGTCATGAATAGCGGCAAAAGTCCCCTGTGTCATAAATACTGGCACATCATAGGTATTGATAAACCGCTTTAAGCCACAAATATGGTCGGTATGCTCATGAGTTATAAACACAGCATCTATCTCTTCAATATCCTTACCTAATGACTCTAACCTTTTTTTAATTTGTATTACACTGAAGCCACAATCCAACAGAACTGTGTTATTAGAACCTTTAATAATAGTAGCATTCCCGGAACTACCACTTCCTAAAACTGAAAAACTTATCATAAACAATATTAACCTTCAAAATATTTAAATTGAATTATTTAAACATTATAATCTGTTATATAAAAATTTTAATAATTATACTAATGAGGAATATTGCAAATGGAAATTATTGATGTGCATTGCCATCTTGAAGCAGATGAGTTTAGTTCTGATTTAGAAGAAGTAATAAGACATGCTAAAGATGCGGGAATAATCAAAATGATAACCTCGTCCATCTACCCTCAACAGTGGGAACAATCATTACAACTATCTCAAAAATACCCAGAAATCGAGTGCACATGGGGTGTCCATCCCTGGTATATTAAAGAAGATTATTTTTGTGAATTGAATAAACTTATATCAGATTCCACTGGAAAAATTGTTGCAATTGGAGAGATTGGTTTAGACCTAAAAGTTGAAAACCCTCATTTTGAATTACAAGAAAAATTTTTTATTAGACAATTAGAAATTGCAAAGGAAATAAACCTCCCTGTGGTAGTTCACTGTCGTGGTGCTTTCTCACAACTGGTAGGCATTGTAAAAAAAATAGGTATGCCTAAAAGAGGAGGTATTATCCACGCCTTTAAGGGAAGTGTAGAAATTGTAGAACAATTGATTCCTCTTGGCTTTTATTTCTCATTTGGCTGTGGTATTATTTTTAGGCAAAGTTCAAAAAGAGAAAAGGTATTGGAAAAGATTTATCCTGAACGAATATTGGTAGAAACAGATAGTCCAGATATTCCACCACCAGGACAAACAGATATGCGAAATGTCCCATCAAATATTATTCTTGTGCTAAATGCTCTCTCTAAATATTTAAAATGTCCTGAAAATGAGATTGCAGATAACGCAACAAAAAATGCAAAAAAAGTCTTTAATTTATAATTATAAAATCAGGAAAAATAAACAAATAATCAAACGATACAATAGAATAAAGCCGTAAGTTATTGAGAATATGTATGTTATAAAAGTTTGCTATTTTTTTTGTTTTAATTGATTTTTTACTTGACTTTCAGAATTATTTGTGGTATATATATTATTACTTTTAAGGACCTTGTATGCCGATAGTATAAAAAAGTGCGTTTAATAATCATTAATTATTAAACAGAAGAAATTTATCGCTTAGTTTATTTTGTTTTAATTAATAACAAGAACTTAACATGATTTAGAAAGTGAGGTGAGAAAAATGAAACGCTGTGCTCTTTGTAACGAGTACATAGAAGACATCGAATTTCAGTTTGAAGAGGCTGTTGAGATAGAAGGAGAATGCTGGCATGTTGGATGTTATGAGGAATATTTTGGAGAAATGCCAGAGATTATTACTTCCACATCTCCGCCTACTTATAGCTCAATAAGGTCTAATAATGCGACCTTACAAAAAAGGAGCTAATGGTAAAATTTTTTACAATTGAATTATCCTCTTGCGCTCAAGGTGGGAGTCTTGTCTAAATCGGGTCATTATTAACAGCCAATTAGTTCTTATTATATTTCTATTAAATACCCGAAACAAGGCTCCCTATTTTTTTAATTTACAGAAAAAATTGACTCTTATTATTTTTATTGAAAGATTGTAATCTTTCAAACAAAGAATGAAAATCTGTTATAATTAGATATATAAAGGTTCAATTAGATATTAAAAAATCAGGAATGGAAAAAAAGACTAAATTAACACATAAATTTATAGTGAGGGTTTATCCGGGTTCAAGGTTCGATAAAATTGGCGTCAACTGTGCTGGAATGCTACATATTCAAATAACTGCTGTCCCAGAAAAAGGAAAAGCAAATGAAAAATTGATAAATATAATTGCTAAATGGTTAGGGATTAATAAGGGTGCTATTCGTATAGTTCAAGGAGAAACAAGCAGGGTAAAATTATTAGAAATTCCAGAAGAATATAAAGTAAACTTTATTCAAAAAGTTAGTGAACTTGATAAAAACAATAAATAAAGATAAGGATATGGATATGGAAACTTTGAAAGAGCAAATCAATGAATCTATTGAAACAATCCGAAAATTTACTTCAACAGAACCTACGGTCGGTATGATTTTAGGAACGGGATTAGGAACAATAAAAGAGATTATTCAAAGTGAAATAACATTACCCTATCGAGACATCCCTTATTTTCCTGACGATTCTCTTCATGGCGGAGAATTTATTGTGGGCGAACTTTCTGGGAAAAAAGTCCTCGCTTTGTCAGGGAGGTTCCACTATTATGAGGGATTTTCTATGCAACAAGTCACATTCCCAATAAGAATAGCAAAGGCGATGGGTGTAAACACTCTCATTATATCGAATGCAGCAGGTGGTATGAATCCTCTATTTAAGCCGGGTGATTTAATGATAATTGAAGACCACATTAATCTTATGGGCGACAATCCGCTTATAGGACCTAATGATGATTCATTAGGTCCTCGCTTCCCGGATATGAGTGAACCTTACTCTAAAGATTTAATTCAATTGGCACTGCAAGCCGCCATTGATTTAAAAATTTATGTTCACAGAGGCGTCTATGTTGCCCTTACAGGTCCTAATTTAGAAACACGAGCCGAATATCGTTTCCTTCGTGGAATTGGTGCAGATGCTGTGGGAATGAGCACTGTTCCTGAGGTTATCGTTGCAGTTCATTCAGGATTAAAGGTGTTGGGATTTTCAGCGATTACAGATGAATGTTTGCCTGACGCCTTAAAACCTGCGGACATTAGAGACATTATTATAGCCGCTCAAAAAAGCGAGTCTAATTTAAGAGTCCTAGTTGAAGAGATTATTTCCAGATTACCATAAAAAGTAAATAATTTCTTTTATATTACTCGTAACCCTTAGTATGATATGGAAGTTTAATAAGGGAATAAAAAAATTTTGACAAATATTAAAATATTGGGTAAAATTATAAATAAATTTGCAAAAGATAAAGTTTTTATAAATGTTTTTATAAAGGTTTAATTTATGATAACAAAAGTAGTAAAAGCATTTTTTGTATTGGCATGTATTATCATGGGTATTATGTGGGCGTATTATTTCACAGGCGGTTTAACTGACACCGTTTTACCAAGCACACCTATCTGGGGAATTTCGCAAAGGTTATGGATTGTCATAGGCGGTTTGTTAGGTGCTGTTATCTCTTTTGGGGTTATCCTTATTCTGCGGTTTATATCTCAGGAAATTTATGAACGAATTGCACCAGCATTAGTAGCCATAGTTCTTGCTATGGTTGCGGGCTATTTCATAGGCCAATATATCTTCTTCTGGGCACCGCAAGCAGAACTTACCCTGCGCATTTTTGTTATGGTATCTCTAGTCCTTATTTTCGGTTTTATCGGAATCATTTTGGGCTTAACTCGTGCTTCCAGTTGGGAATCACTTGTCTCTGCTGTCCAGAAAAAAGGGACAAACTACAGTAATGTAAAAATCATTGATACAAGCATTTTAATTGATGGAAGAATTGCAGATATATGCAAGAGTGGTTTTCTTGAAGGGACTCTTCTTGTACCGCGATTTGTTTTACGGGAACTTCAAAACATTGCAGATTCTACCGATATACTTAGAAGAGCCAAAGGAAGACGCGGATTGGATGTCCTTAAAACATTGCAAGAAACTGCAATGGAATGCCAGATAGAAATTATTGAGGAAAATCCGAAGGATGTTCGCGAGGTTGATGCTAAATTAGTTAAACTAGCAAAGAAATATCATGCACCTATCTTAACAACTGATTTTAACTTAAACAAAGTAGCACAGATTGAAGGGGTTCGGGTATTAAATGTTAATGATTTAGCCAATGCACTCAAACCGATTCTTCTCCCTGATGAACAAATGGAAATTAAAGTAATTAAAGAAGGAAAGGAAATAGGGCAGGGGATTGGTTATCTGGATGATGGAACAATGGTAGTGATTGATGGTGGGAAACCTTATTTAGGGCATACTATCAATGTAATCGTGACCAGTATACTTCAAACATCCGCAGGTAGAATGATTTTCACTCGTTTTCAATCATTAGTCGCATGAACGCACAATTAATTATTCCCGCAGGAGGCTTTGGAAGCAGATTAGGGAAAGGCATGCCAAAGGCGCTTGTCCCTATCGCAGGCAAACCTATTCTATATTGGACACTAAAACGATTAATAAAAATAGAATGGATAGATTATCCTATTGTAATTGTGCCACCGGGTTGTATTGATACTTTTCAGAAAGAAGTTATTCAAAAGTTTCACCTTCCATCCTGTAATTTTGTGGAAGGGGGACATGAGAGACAATTCTCTGTTTATAATGGTTTGCAACATGTAAGCGAACAGACAGAAATTGTGATAATTCACGATTGCGTCCGTCCTTTTGTTCCTATTCAATGTGTATATGAATCAATAGAAAAGGCAAACACTGTTGGTGCTGCAACTGTGGCTATCCCTTCTATTAATACAATATTAGAAGTAGATGAACGACTTCTCTTGAAAAATACACCCAACAGAAAATATATCTATGAGTGTCAGACACCTCAAACTTTCCGCAAGGAAATAATAATCTCTGCACATAAGCAGGCAAAACAAAGGGGTATGATTTATACTGACGATGCTACATTAGTTCATGAAATGGGTTATAATGTCGCAATAGTTATCGGTGACCCTATAAATATAAAAATCACATTACCTTTTGATATTGGGTTAAGCGAATTTTTGATAAAAACTATTAGAGATGAAGAGCAATAATACAATATATCGCATTGGCATTGGCTATGATTTACATCGGCTAGTTGAAGGCAGACCTCTAATAATCGGTGGAATTAATATTCCACATGATAAAGGACTTCAAGGGTATTCTGATGCAGATGTGCTAATTCATGCAATTATAGATGCTATTTTTGGTGCACTTGCATTAGGAGATATTGGTACTCATTTTCCTGATACTGACCCGCAATATAAAGATATAGACAGTAAGACGCTTTTACAACATACTATAGACTTAACCAAACAGCGAGGTTGGGACATCGTAAATATTGATTCAACTATAATTGCAGAACAGCCAAAGTTAAAGCCATATATCAAAGACATGAGAGAACTACTCTGCCAGATTCTCGAAATCCCAATAGATTGCACTTCTGTAAAAGCCAAAACTAATGAGGGTGTTGGTCCTGAGGGAAAAGAAGAAGCAATATCCTGTTTTGTGGTTGTTTTACTTTCACAGGGTAAGAATATACCCTCTTAAAATTTTACATATTAATTCCTGATGTTAATCAAATTAAAGAGAAAAAAGAAATACTTTGATGAGGAAGAAGAGAGTTATTTCTTGATATTTGCATGATTAAAATAATTTTTCCTCTTCGCCACAACTGTTATTGATAAAACTAATTCTTTCTACTTAAAAGTAAATAAATAGGGTATATCGTATGATTATTGCTAAGAATCTATAAAGGTATTAGAAAATCATATTTGAGAAATTGGACAAATAATATAGAACCAGTAATAATACATAGAAAATAAAATAGTGAGAGCAGAAAGATAATTTTTTTTGTATAATCTATCTTAAATTTTGATTAAGTTGCATAATATTGGACAGATATGTTTGGTTGAAATCGGTATGATGAATTGATATAATACTTTTCTGGTTGCCGAGGTAGCTCAGTCGGTAGAGCAGCGGACTGAAAATCCGCGTGGCGGCGGTTCGATTCCGCCCCTTGGCACCATTTTTTATTCAAAAATATTTAGGGGAATAGACAAACAAAATAAGATAATACTTTTTTGTTATGTGCTGGAATAGCTCAGTCGGTAGAGCGGGTCACTCGTAATGACCAGGTCCGGGGTTCGATTCCCCGTTCCAGCTCCATTTATGATACCTACCCCATTTTCCTATATAATATAAATAAAATTGTCTAAATATCTATAAAATATTTTTTTATAAACATTAAAAGTTGAAAAAAACAATAGCATATAAGTATAATTTTATATTCAATAAAATCAATCAAACCAAAGGTTAGGATAAAAATATGGAAACAAGGCTTTCATTCAGCACATCAGAAGTTGCAAAGTATTGTCATGTCACCGCAGATACAATACGCAAATGGGCAGAAGCAGGGAAAATACGAGTGTTTAAGACACCTGGGGGACATCGCAGGATTCGGCGAGATGATTTGTTGCGGTTTTTGCGGGAGAATAGTATGCCTATTCACGAGGATTTGGGAAATTCTGGAGTAAAGATATTGGTGGTGGATGATGAAAAGGCAGTTATTTCTGTTATTCGCAGATTTCTGGAAAGAGCCCAAACTCCCTTCCAGATTGAGATGGCTATGGATGGTTTCGATGCTGGGCAATTGGTAGCAACATTCCAGCCGGATATTATTTTCCTTGACTTACGATTACCAGGTTTAGATGGATTTGAGGTCACACGCCGGATAAAATCAAATCCTGATACTTCACATATTCAGATAATTGCAATGACAGGATATTATCAAGGTGAAGTAGCAAACCGCGTCCTCGAATTGGGAGCAGTTCTTTTATTGCAGAAACCGTTCACACCGGATGACCTACGAAAGGCTCTTGCAAAAGTCGGCGTAGAAATTAATAATTAGTTAGATTCAGTATCCCTCCATATCTTTTATCTCAATATGAGAATTTTTTTGTTTAAATATTGTTATATTTAAAAAGGTTTTTATTATGCAAATTAAGTCTTTAGAAAAATTGGATAATTTTTTGCCATATTCTGGACCACTTGTATTGGTAATTATGGACGGTATTGGTATTGGTAAGCGTGATGAAAGCGATGGCGTCTTTCTGGCATATACACCTATGCTTGACCAGTTATTTGAGGAGCCGTTGTTTGCAAAATTAAAGGCACACGGCACAGCAGTAGGTTTACCAAGCGATGAGGATATGGGCAATTCAGAAGTTGGTCATAATGCGTTGGGAGCAGGCAGGGTATTCGCACAGGGTGCACAGTTGGTTAATGAGGCAATAGCGTCAGGTAAAATTTTTGAAGGAAAAGCATGGCTTAAGATTATGGAGCAGGTGCGGAATGGCGGTACTTTGCACTTTATTGGACTGTTGTCTGATGGAAATGTGCATAGCCATATAAATCAATTGTTGGCAATCATACGCCATTGTGCTAAGGAACAAATGTCAAAAGTGCGTGTCCATATTTTGACTGATGGCAGGGATGTGGCAGAACGAAGTGCACTTACTTATATCGAGCAACTTGAACAGGTGCTGTCAGAGTGTAATCAAAGTGGATTGGATTATCGTATTGCTTCTGGCGGTGGTAGAATGCTCGTAACGATGGATAGATATGAGGCAGATTGGCGAATTGTTGAACGGGGCTGGAAGGCACATGTGCTCGGCGAAGGTAGAACCTTTTCCTCTGCAAAAGAAGCCGTTAAGTTTTATTATCAAGACCCAAATGTGAATGACCAATTCCTGGGCGAGTTTGTAATTGTAGAGAATGGCAAACCTGTTGGAACAATTGAGGATGGGGATGCAGTCGTATTTTTTAATTTTCGTGGAGACCGAGCCATAGAAATTTCGCGGGCATTTGAAGAAGAGAATTTTCCTTATTTCGACCGTAAGCGAGTACCAAAAGTATTTTATGCGGGTATGATGCAGTATGATGGCGATAAATTTATTCCCAAAAACTTTCTGGTTGAACCGCCACAAATTGAAGGGACTATCAGTGAATATCTCTGTGCTTCGGGCGTTAAGTCTTATGCAGTTTCGGAAACTCAGAAGTTTGGGCATGTAACCTATTTCTGGAATGGGAATAAGTCGGGCTATGTAGATGAAAAATTAGAATTGTTTGAAGAGATTCCTTCCGACCGAGTGCCATTCCAACAGAGGCCATGGATGAAAGCAGGAGAGATTACAGATGCAGTGTTAAAGCAGATTGAACAAGGAACTTATAAATTTTTACGGCTGAATTTCCCAAATGGCGATATGGTCGGGCATACAGGAATAGAACCTGCTGTGCGTATTGCCGTAGAATCAGTAGACCTTAGCCTGACCAGGATTTATCAAAGTGTTAAGGCGGCAGAAGGGGTTCTAGTCGTTACTGCGGACCATGGAAACGCTGACCTTTTGTTTACCATGAAGAATGGGAAACGCGAACCGCATGTAGCACATACATTAAATCCAGTGCCATTTATTATTAAAGATTTCTCACAGAAAAATCAGTTCAAACTGGGCAAGGTGGCTAATCCCGGGTTGAGCAATGTTGCCAGCACATTATCGAATCTTTTGGGATTCAAAGCACCTGCCGAATATGACCCCTCTTTGATTGAACCTGTCTAATAGAGAAACTTTACTTTTCTGTTTGAGAATCACTGAAAAGTTGGGCTAATAGTTTTCGTGAAGCCTGAACAATTTTAATGCCTGCATTAGGCTCCATAAAACTACTGCGTGCAGTGAGGATTTCATACCCACCTTCCTCAAATGCTTCGGGAGTAGGGCAATAACCTGCATAACCGTTGCTCAATTCGGAAATAATTGTATACTTTGCGGGAGATGATTTTTTTATATTCAGTCCTAACTGACAAAATAGTTCTGTAGGATTGCACACAATTGCAACATCACCGATACGAATAGCACTGATTTCTAATTCCTGTTTTCCATTCTGCTTCTCTTTTATCTCTTTTAATAGTTGCCGTTCGCGTTCATAAATTTTCTCCTGGCTTGAACCTAATCCTGCTTTTGCTTGATATTGGAGGTTATCTATGTCGCGGAAATTTACAGTTATTATTTCACTGGCGGTATTGATAGGAACAGAGTCAGTATAGTCAGTCCAGAGAGACAATTTATACACTTTACATGCAAGAGTCTCTCCTATCCGTTTTGCCCAGACTTCTCCAAATTCACCCCGCGTTCCTTCACCCAAATTGTTCACCTGTGTTACATCTCCACAGGCACCATTCAGAAAAACTATAGGCACAGGGCTATTCCATTGTTTGCGGAGAAAAGCACGCAAGTAATGGATATAATCGGCAGAATAGGAATTGCCACTAAAGACAGTGCCATGAAGAGCATAATTTACGACAGCAGATAATAACGAGCCATCTTCTTTTATTAGAAACATTGCGATAACCTGCGGGTCAATAGGTCCCGCAGGGGCAATAATATCTGGATTTCTCCTGCCCGGATGTGTAACCACAGTTCCATCTTTCATATAAAACCTTCGGTTGAAAGCGATACCTTCTTGTTCACCTGCATTCACACCTATCTTAACCTTTGTGATGTTATTCCATGCTGTAGAGACAATTTCAAAGATTTTCTCTTTGACAAATGAACAATATTCCGGGTCATGTTCAGAAGATAAAACATCAATGATAGGACCTCCATGATGTGTATGAGACGCAGCAAAAATGATATTTTGTGGAGGGATAGGTAGTGATTTTGAAACTTTTTCACGAACAGATGACACAAGTTCGTCTGGTATCATCAAGGCGTCTATTGAAACAAGGGCAACTACTTGTTCACCAGATTTTAATATTACAGCATTCACTTCTAACGGGTCATGAATACCTTGTGCTAATGACTTTTCAAAACCTCCGGGCATCTCTTTCCCTACGGGAGGGGTTATATCAGCCGTAGCAGAACCAGCAAGTATACCCTCTTCAGCGTAAACGGTAATGGAATAAAATAGCGTAAAAGATAATAAGAAGATATGATAAAAAAGTTTCATTATTACATCTCCTTCTAATTAGTCCGTGTATTAATTTGAAAAAATCTTAATAAAGGATAACACGCTAATAGAGGATAATTCCATCAGATAAAGAGAAAAACCTTTATTCTAAAAAGGACTCTGAATAATTAAATTAATTGATACAATAAGGGTTATAATAACCTTAATCTTACAAGCCATTTGTCTCGATAGATGAAGAATAATCCTAAAAGGCTTAATGGGATTATCAGTAATGCCAAAAGTTGCATCAGGTCAAGTCCAAAATATACTTTTGAATAGTCTGCACGAACAAAGTCCTGAACCAAGCGATTGAGGAAGTAGAGGAGTAAAAATACAAGGGTAATAACTCCTTTGCGGGGATTCCGATGCCGAAGCGGAATAAGTATTAATGCAATGATTATCCAGATGCCTATTTCATACAATTGAGTTGGATGGACAGGAAGCGAGAAAAATTGGTCCGCAGAAATAAGTCCTTTTGAGGCTTGTTCTACCCAGGCAGGACTTCCCTTCGGAAATCGTAAAGCGAATAAGGCATTTGACATCGTTCCATAACAGCAACCTTCACAAAAGCAACCCAGCCTTCCAAAAATTCCTCCAATCGGAAAGTAAGGGAAAAATATCTCCAATCCTTGAAGTAGTGGAATTCTTTTTAGTTCAAAATAAAGTAAAGCACCAAAAAGCCCACCAGTAAAGGCTCCGAGAAACATACTTCCACCCCGCTCCGGGTTAAAAAACTGCATTTTAGAGCCAGGACAGGCAAGAAAGATGTAGAAGAATATCCTACCAAGAAGAAATGCCAGTGGAGCCATTAGGAAAAGAATATCCAATCCTATGGTATATCTAGGACCATATCTATAATTCCATCGAACACCAAGAAATACTACTGCACACACCGCAAGGAAATTAAATATATTATACAATTCAATCTCATATCCCAGAATGTAGACATAAGGAAACATAACCTCTTCCCCCTTTCTTGTTATTTGCCTTTCTCACAATCCCCAGCCAAAATATCGCCTTGTAATAAACATGGCAATAAGAGTAAAAACTATACAACCTGTAATAAAGATAATCGCCTTATGTTTATAACTCTCCTTGTCTTTTGTTTCTCTTTCTATGGAAGGCATTTCATCTTCTCTAATTGTCAATTCAGGTGCGATGAAGGTATTTTCGGGTATGGGTTGATTGACTTTTAATGTATCTGGATTAATTTCTAAAGAAACTACAGAAAAATAGTCTTCCTGACTGGAAAAACAGTTAGACATAATTCTATATGCTGAAGCATTGATTTTGTCGTTTTTGTCATTGAGAGCAGTGGAAATGTTACTTTTAAGTTCATTGCTAATAACAATAGAGTTTTTTACAGTTGTAATAGTTCCTTTGAGGGGGATTCTTATCCCACCAGAAAATTCTTTAAATTTTTCAAATTTGAAAATTCTGCGGACTTCGTAGGGATAAAAAAGTCCCTGGTCGTATCCACATAATTCTTTGACAAATTCTTTGCCATATAATAAGGGAAAGTAGTCAACCTCTCTAATTTGTACAATGTTGTTCTGGTCGTCAATCCATATCTCGAAACAGAAGAATTTTATGTATTCATCTATAATTTTTGAAAACCAGGGTTCTACCCCAAACGATGTAGTAGGCTTGAACCATGGGTTTTTTGTTTTATGAATGAGAATACGATAGTTTTCATCCTTCCGCAGAAAAGTTTCTCCAGGTAAATCTAATAGTTCTGTAATGCTTTTATTTGGAGAGTATTCAGGGAAATTGTATTTTGTATCTAATTCGAATCCTATTTGTCCAAAAAGCCAGGTTGGATTTCCTGACCGTGCGTCAGGATTCATATTTTCCGTCTCACCTGAATTTATCCATACCATGTCGGGGATAGATTGCCCCTCCCTAAAACTTAGTAATCTATATGCTCCTATTTCATTACAGAAATAATAATTTAGTAGTTTAATCTCATCTTCTTGTATTCCTTTTTGAGTAGAATTATATGTTTGATATGATTGGTGATATTTTTTGACCAGCAACTCTAAAAGATTTGAAGGTTTGTCGTTTGCTCCCTTTATCGGTTTGCTTTTTTCTAAAATGCGTGACATAAGATAATTCCCGCGTTGGTAAAAAAATGTGAAATCCTTTTTGATGGGAAAAGAGGTGAGGTCTATTTCCACTACCTTTTCCGGGTTAACCCAAAAAAGTGACCAATATTCGCATTCCACAGATTCTATGTTTAATCTTGTTTTTACTAATTGAACCAGTTCTGCAATTTCCGCCTCCTGATTCAAATTACCACTTAAAATAAAGAATAAACTTATCATTTTTATAAAGATCATTTACCCCTTTCCTTTTATACTGCATATTATTATCTTTTATAGGTTTATTTTTCTATATATAAATTTTTCTTTGTATCTTCCAGTTAAAGAATAGTATAGTCACATTTATTAGTATGCACATCACAACCATAAACAGCTCTTACTTGACGTATCAAACATTTTTCTCCGCAGTAATCATTGCATCTGCCATCGCAATCTTTTATATTTTCACATTCACTACAACCACAACCTCTTACCCTCTTGCATGATTTTGAATAAGAAATTTCGCAGTCAGTAGTAATATATTGAAGCACAACAAGAGGGCATTTGCCATTAACACAATTAATATTTGTATTGCATAATTTCTACACACAATCACAATCGGGATTATTTCCTTTGGACTCTGAGTCTGCATAAACTTTCGCCTCAACAAAAAGGGTTCCCATCAAAATAGATAAGGTTAAAGTAAAAGCAGTTGTTACCGGGTACTTTTTGATAAGTTGTTTGAGGCTCATGGCAGGTCTCCTTTAGGTTTGGGGTTTTGAATTTTATTATCTACATTCAACTTTTCAATATATGTAGTTTAGCATTTTTTTTTGCATTGTCAAGTTTTTTATTAGGTATTTTATAAATTATTACTATTTTGGATTGAGAATAAAAAGAAATAATTAATATTCTTAGTTCACAGTAATTTCTTTTTCATAAGGAAACATTTCCCTTACCTCACTTTCTATTGTAAGAGACCTCTGAAAAATTAAATTAGTTGATACAAAAAGGTAGTAATAATTTTAATCTCAGGTTTCTTGAGTTTAAGAGATTAACCGCAAAGGTCGAAAAGTAAGATGTAAAGGACGCTACAATCTTAGTACTTCTTTTGTGTTATGTAGGGGGCTGTCCAAAAAGTCTATTTTTGAGAAATTTGCACGAAAAACAAATGGCTATTTATATTGTTATATGATTGTTTTAAACTACTTTTGCAAGTTTATTAACCATCAAAATTGGCTTAAATTGACTTTTTAGACAACCAGGGAGGGATCAATTCCCCCTAAACACCCCCCTATAACGACTCCCCCTTCCGCAAAGGGGGAGAGTTTTTAATTTCCTCGATTTAAAACCGCAAGGGACACAAAAAAAGACGCTATGACCGCTACAGTTTTAGCATGTTTTTACAACTTCTCTACATATTACTTAGATTTGTGGGAAGTTAGTGATTATTATAATGGATATTTTCCAGATGTCTCATTTTAAAATCTTGTTTCAAAGCCGACGCAGAGATGGGGTTCTTGTGGATGTTTTGAAATGACTTCAAATTCTTGCTGGACATTAGCCCATTCTTCGGGCAGGCAACCTCCGTAGAGATAGTCTAATGCAATACCCCTTTGTTGAAAGTTTTCTGCAATGTCTTTTGGCGGTTTTAGGTAAAAGCGATAATATCTACCTATCTCTTTCATTCCCAAACGGCGATAAAATCGTTGTGCATTTCGGTCCTGACTCCAATATTCCAGGCGATGAAAGCCTTTTTTAAGAGCATCTTCAATAGTAGCGTCTATTAATTGTTTTCCGATGTTCTGCCCTTTGTATTCAGGTAATCTGCCGAATTCAAGGACATACCCGCCTGGCGTGTCTTTATTTCAGTGTAGTTCACCCGGCTCATTTTCATATTGGACATCAGTAAGACCCACAATCTTGCCATCACTTACGGCTACTAATTTTGTGCTCTCATGCCCTTCATATACAGGTCGTTCCTGTATTATAAAGTTCCACGCATGGGGAATGCTCATTATAATTGCATGAACTCTGAGCCATTCTGCTTCATCCTCTTCTCTATATTTGCGAATCAATATTTCACCCATATTATTTTCCTACTTTTACCATAGTTTTTACTTATCATTTATGTCCATTTCTGAATTTAGCATTTCACCTTCGGTAAGTGTGTTTTTAGTAGGCCAGAGCCATATAATTGGAAATACTGTAAAAGCAGACAAGAGCGTAATCGTTCCGCGGGCTGTTGCAATTTCTGCTGGAAAACGAGGATTAATAACAGTCCCCGGTGCAGCGGTTGTTTCCTTGTCATTTACTTTGACACGCGACACAAATACATTTCTTCCTTTATGTGTAAAGCGTGTCATTATGGTTTGCGATAAGGCACGGACTTGCCTATCAATATCAATTGCAGGCACATCCCAATGAATTATGCTATCTTTGAGAGTAGGTTTCGGGTCGTATGAAGCAAATTCGGGATTTTGCGGTTCACCTTGCAACCCCTTTTCCTCAATCTGGTTTAATACATCTAAAACTATAGTCCCTGCGAGTTGTGAGGCTCTGCAATAAATTGCATAAGCCGTATCTGTGTCATATACAGGGAAAGATTGTTGTGCAACAATGGGACCTGTATCAATCCCTTCTTCCATGATATGGAAAGTAACGCCAGATTGTGTCTCACCATTTCTTATTACTGCATAGAACGGATTGGGACCACGATGTCGGGGTAGTAATGCGGAATGCACATTGACACAGCCTATTCTGGGGAGGGTAAGTATGCCCTTTTTGAAGATAATACTGAAACCACCTGTAAGGATAAGGTCAGGCGATAATTTGCGAAGAGGTTCAAGTTCTTCTTCGTTCATCTTATCAATCCAGAAAACAGGGATATGATTTTTGACTGCGAAACGGATTATGCTATCGCTGCCACCAAATTTGCCTAAAAATACTTTGTTGACTAAACGCTTAGTCCCTTTTGTTTGTCTACCATTTTGAAGTATGCCAATAATTTGATGACGGCTTTTCAAAATTGGAGTGGCAAGGTTTACACCTAACTTTCCTGTGCCTGCAAGTAAAATACGCATTAAAACACCTTCTTTGAATCTACTAAAATAGTTACTGGTCCATCATTTATTAGAGAGACCAGCATGTGTGCTGCGAAAACACCTGTTTCAACATGTATACCTTTATTGCGAACTATTTTTATAAACATTTCGTAAAATGGTATAGCCTTTTCTGGTCTGGCTGCATTGCTGAATGAGGGTCGTTTACCTCGACGACAATCGCCATGAAGGGTAAATTGAGATACAACCAACATTTCGCCTTTGACATCTTCCAGTGATAAATTAAATTTGCCTTCCGCATCATTGAAGATACGAAGTCCTACAATTTTATCTGCGGTATATTCCACATCAGTGTTTGTATCCTGTTCATCCACACTTAATAAAACAAGTAAACCATGTCCAATCTTACCCTTGACCTCATTATCAACCGTAACACTTGCATTTAATACTCTTTGAACAACTGCTCTCATATCATCCTTTCTGAACAGCAATATATTTTTTTGCTATTATTTAATGAATACAAAATTGACAGCAAGTTTTTTTTATTAATTATATTTATAACTTTGGTCAAATAAAAATTGCATTATGAGCACGCTAACCAAGATAGCAAACGATATTCAATTTCTGGCAGGAACAAACATTACTCGCAGGTATGGCACAGAAGGTGAATTATTATCTTGTGAATATATAAGGAATCGCCTTCTCGATATGCACCTCCAACCGAAAATTGAACCGTTTACATGTTCTCGTGAAACTTTTCAGATTTTGTCCCTTTATTGGGTAGAGTTTGTTTTTGTTGTATTGTTGTCTATTTTTTTCCCATCTGCTGGACTTATTTATGGTAGTGTTGTTATTGCTCTTTATTTCCTTGAATTATTAGGTTATTTTAGTGTTTCACAATTTATACCTGAATATCAGTCTCAGAACATTCATACTGTTATTAAAAACCAGGAAGAATTTGATGAGCCGGAATATAGAATTATCTTTCATGCAAACTATGATTGTGGTGTTTTTCATCTTTTATATTCGTCGGTAGTGATAAGTTATCTCCCTTTGCTACAAAATGTTGTTGTGATGTGTATGCTGACTATTTTAGGGGTAGGTTTAAGGGATAGTATAGGCGAAATTATACCGTGGAACGATAATATATCAATGACTCTATGGACTGTCGCTGGTGGCACTTTGGGGACTCTGGGGCTTATTGTATTTATCTCTACTGCAAATGAGGAAGATACAAGAGGAGCAAACTTTAATGCCTCTGGTGTTGCTTGTTTACTTGCACTTGCTGAATATTATTCTCAACAACCTCTCAAGGATACAGAGATTCATTTCATTTTTACAGGGGCTCATGAATGCTGGATGGCAGGATTACGACATTTTTTGAAAAAGAATGTTTTCCCTAAAAAAAGGACTCTGTTTATAAATATAGAATGTGTGGGCTCCGGGGATTTACATGTTGTAACGCGTGAGAATATGGTTTTCACTTTTTCCATTGATAACAAGATTAAGAAACTTATACATAAAAATTCTTCATTATCAGAATTAAGTGAAATAGATTCTTTACCGATACCCACTTCGTCGTATATGATACTTTCGCATGGATATAAAGCATGCACACTTATGGGTCTGGATAAGGACAAGAAACCGCCATATCGCAATCAGTTAGAAGACACAACCTTAAATGTTGATGAGCAGAAAGTTAAAAAAGCGTTCGAAATTACTCGAACACTTGCAGAGGCTTGGATTAATAGTTGAGATAGAATTGTTTATTTTGTAAAATAATTGACTGGCTGTTTTTACCATAATATCTTATCAAGAAAGGAATTTGTCTATGAATGTGAACCCAAACATTTTTCGTGAATATGACCTTCGTGGAATTGTAAATAAGGATTTGACAGAAGATGTTATAGAATTGTTAGGAAAAGCGTATGTTGCATACATGAAGGCAAAAAAAAAGGTTCGTAATAATATTGTTGTTGTTGGAAGGGATGGACGCCTTAGTAGTAAGGGTTTTAGCCGTGCCTTGATTGATGGGATAACGGAAACAGGAATGAATGTAATTGATATTGGTGAGGTACCCACACCACTAACTTATTTTGTAATGAACACTATGGAAGTTGATGGGGGACTTGTAATAACTGCCAGCCATAACCCATCAGAATACAATGGATTGAAGGTCGGTGTTGGAAAAACTACTATCTATGGGGAGCAAATACAAGAGTTCAGAAAATATGTTGAGGCAGGCAATTTTCCAGTAAGGAAAAAGGATGTTTTTATTACAAAAGTAAATATTGTTCCTAAATATGAAAAGCGGATTTTGAAAGATATAAAACTGGAGCGGAAATTGAAAGTCGTGGTAGATGGAGGAAATGGGGTTGGAGGTGTTGTAGCCGTTCCTTTATTTGAGAAATTAGGTTGTGAAGTAATACCCCTATATTGCGAGGTAGATGGGAATTTTCCGAACCACCATCCTGACCCAACAAATGAAACAAATCTGAAAGAATTAATCAAGATGGTGAAAAAACATAATGCAGATGTTGGAATTGCATTTGATGGAGATGTAGACCGTTTAGGTGGCTGTGATGATAAAGGTAGAATGCTCTGGGGAGACCAGTTGCTGGTTCTGTTTGCACGCGATATTTTGAAAGAGAAACCCGGTGCAACAATTTTAGGTGAAGTGAAATGTTCAAGAAGCATGTATGAGGAAATCAAAAAGGCAGGTGGAAATGCTGTTATGTGGCGGACAGGGCACTCACATATCAAATCCGCCATGATAAAATTAAAGGCAGAATTAGCAGGTGAAATGAGTGGACATATCTTTTTTAAACATCGCTGGTATGGCTTTGATGATGCGATATATTCAGCATGCAGGCTTCTGGAACTCATATCAAAAGAGAATAAACCTCTTAGCACAATGCTTGATACTATTCCCAAAAGATATTCTACCCCTGAAATTGGATTTTCATGCAGTGATGATAAGAAATTTGATATAGTTGCAAAGGCAACAAAATATTTCAAGGATAAGGGTTATGATGTAATAACAATTGATGGAGCAAGAATTGAGTTTCCAGATGGCTGGGGACTTATTCGTGCCTCGAACACATCGCCCAAATTAGTTATGCGAGTAGAAGCGGACACTCCAAAACGGCTCAACGAAATCCGCAAACTTATTGAGGATGTAGTTCATCAATTCAAAAAATAAACCTTCTTTTAAACGCAGACTATTTTTATTGAAACTAATTTTAAAATGAGAAGATTGGGGAAGATTTTAATTGTGTTTGTTGGATAAATTCGTAGCAGCGGTTTTTTAGTTCATCATTAGAAAGTAATAGTAATCGGTGTGGCCCAAAGGATTCACATGCGAAGGAAGCAATAACTGTTCCCATAACTGCTGCCTGTTGTAAGACTTCAGGTTCGGTGCTGTTTCGATATGCAATATAGCCCATAAATCCACCTGCAAAACTATCACCTGCACCAGTAGGGTCAACTACATTTTCTAATAAATATGCAGGTAGGCTAAAACTTTCACCATCCTCGAAGAATAAAACGCAGCCATGTTCACCTTTTTTAATTACAAGAATGTCTGGACCCAAGGCAAGGATTTCACGACTTGCCTTCTTTAGGTTGTTTTCGCCTGAGAGTTGTTGGGCTTCTGAATCGTTTATAAATAGGATGTCTATGCGTGTTAGCACTTCTTGCAAGTCATCAGAGGTAGTTTCTATCCATAGGTTCATTGTATCCATACCTGTAAATTGTGGAAAGGCTTGACGAAGAACATCTAATTGTATAGAGGGGTGAATATTACCAAGAAACAAATAAGGAACTTGTGAAATCTCACTGGGGATAGTAGGCTTGAAACTCTCGAATACATTTAATTGCGTATCTAATGTATCTCGTTGGTTAATATCTTTGTGGTATCGTCCTGACCAACGGAATGTTTTCCCTTCTACTTGTTTTAATCCCTCAATATTAATATTTCTGGACTTTAAAATGTCAATATATTTTTGAGGAAAATCTGTTCCAACTATACCAATCAGATTTACAGGTGAGAAGAATGAGGCAGAAATGGAAAAATAGGTAGCGGCTCCACCTAATTCTAATTCAGACTTTCCATAAGGGGTTTCAACGGAATCTAATGCAACTGAACCAACAACTGTAATGCTCATTTAT
>DAOOVZ010000026.1:0-23039 GCA_035370665.1 Candidatus Hydrogenedens sp. | reverse complement strand
TTGAAGGTGTTATAGAAGGTTCAACCGAAGGGACAGCAGAGGGCATTATAGAAGGAGAAATTCTATGGCATAGTGCTGACCAGAATAAAAATGGAATGATAGATTTGGGTGAACTGCTACGGGTGATACAATTCTTTAATATGGGTGGTTATCACTGCGAGGCAGGGACAGAAGACGGTTATGCTGGTGGTTACGACGGAGATAAGACATGCACTCCACATGCGTCTGACTATGACGAGCAAGATTGGACAATTGATTTAGGTGAATTATTAAGGTTGATACAATTCTTCAACATGGGTGGCTATTATCCATGTCCCGGTATCGGTGAAGACGGCTACTGCCCCGGAATAGAATGATAGAATTTACTGTTCAGTAAAAAAATAAGAAAAAGATTCCTCACTTACTCAAAATAATAAGCGTGAAATAAAATAACAAAATAATATTTTGAAAAAGTTTGTTGATATAAAAAGTAATGATAAATCTATATTTATGTTTTTTTAATCCCTCATGCTACAACCTACCGTCTTCTGACACTTTAATTCGTGGGAAGTTAGGATTTTAACTTTATTCTGGAATTTTGGTTTGTATTATGCCTGTATGTCCAAATCCACCGGGACCTCTATTTGATGGCGGTAGAGTAGTAACAGTCTCCCATAGTATATGAGACACAGGAGCAATTATCATCTGTGCGATACGGTCTCCCCGTTTAATGTGGAAAGGTTCTTGTCCCCAATTTATTAAGATTATACAAATTTCACCACGGTAATCGGAGTCAATAGTGCCTGGAGCATTGGGGATACCAATACCATAATTGAGTGCCAATCCGCTTCGTGGACGAATTTGCGCTTCGTAGCCATGAGGGAGAGCAATCTTAATGCCAGTAGGAATCCGTTTTCGTTCACCGGGCAAAATGATAACTTCTTCTTGAATGGCTGCATGAATGTCCATCCCTGCTGAACCTTCTGTCTGGTATTCTGGTAATGGTATGTCATCAGTGCCGGGCTGTTTATAAATTTTTACTTTTATAAAGTCGTTGGTCATAAAGATATTATGTCTTGTCTTATAAAGTTATATTTTCAAGTTTATTTTATCACAATTTGCTATAGTAGGATAGAATTTATTTTTAATTTGTATTTTTCGGGACCTAAGGATATAAGGGCTGTGTTTGCAGGTTGGCAGTATTTTTTGAAAAAGTTGCAAATTTGTTTTGGGGTAATCTGGTCATATTCAGAAAGTATTTCTTTAATAGAGACGATGCGATTTTCATAGATGATGCTCTTTCCTATTCGCGTCATGTGTGTAGATGGGTCTTCATGGGCGAGAAGTAGTTCTCCTATAAGTTCTTGACGATATAAGTCTAGTTCATTTTTGGAAATAGTTTCGTTTTTTAGTTTTTCTATTTCCTGAAAGATGATGTTAAGAACTTTTTCAAAGTTTTCAGGTGCAACTCCTGCATAAATACCGAATGTGCCTGCATAACGGAATAGGTCGTTAAAGGAGAAAATATTATATGCAAGTCCTTCTTGTTCACGGATACGGTAGAAGAGTCTGGAGGTTGAACCTCCACCGAGGATGTTCGTGGCTAATTCGCATATAGAGCGTTCTTGTTCTGTAATTGAAGGTGCGGGAAAACCCAGACAGAAATGGATTTGTGAAATTTTGCGAGAATGGTGTTTTGTTCCTGCATGGAAAAGAGGTTGTTTTTGTAATTCTGTGGGCGGAATATGTCTGGGAAAATCGTTAAAGAAATGATGGAATGATTGTAATAATTCCTTTTCATCAAAATTGCCAACTACGGTAACGATAATGTTTTGACTGGTGTAAACTTTTTTGTAAAAAGAGGCAATATCTCTTTTTGTTATTTGGCTCACAGATTGAATAGTTCCTAAAACTGGTTTTGAAAGGGAATGGTTTTGCCATACGAATTGGTGATATAGTTCAATGATATTTTCTTCAGGAGTATCCTCTAATGATGATATTTCTTCTAAAATGACATTTCGTTCTTTTTCAATTTCTTTGAAAGTTGAGTTTTTTAGAATATCAGCAAGGATTTCTATACTCAGGTTCTGGTAATCAGCAAGGGTCTTAATATAGAAGCAAGTATATTCTTGTGTGGTGAAGGCATTAATCTGGCCTCCTTTGCACTCAATTGCTTCCATAATTTCACGGGTAGTTTTTGTCTTAGTGCCTTTGAAAAATAGATGTTCAAGGAAGTGAGCAAGCCCTTCTTTCCCATAGGGTTCAGAGGCAGAGCCAACAGGAACCCATATACCGACTGTAACTGAAAAAAGGTAAGGAAGATGTTTTGTAAAAATATGTATCTGATTGGGCAAGGTATGAGTCTGGATATTTTCTTCCAGAGAAGGAAGTAATAGGTGCTTTGCCCTTTTGTAATTTTTCATCAGAGTATAAATTTAATGAAAAGTATTTTAATATTTTAAAATTTAATAACGGCGTCGGTTTGAATCGTTGTTTCGATTATTTCTCCCGCCACGGTCTTTTCTATCGTAGGATGAATCAGAATGTTGTGTATTTTTTGGTCTCGGGCTATTAGGTATTTTCCCTAATTCCATATCGGCTTGAACTTTTGAAAGATTAATGCGTCCAAATTTATCTACCTCAATTACCTTAACATCTACTTCATCGCCGACATTTACTTCATCAGTGACCTCACGGACACGATGTGGAGCCAGTTCAGATATATGCACGAGTCCTTCACGATTGCCCAGAAGGTTTACAAAAGCACCGAAATTCATAATTCGTGAGACTTTGCCATGATAAATTTTGCCCACCTCTACTTCTGCAGTAATTCCTTGTATCATTTCAATAGCATGGTCGGCGCTGGCTTTATCTGCTGCTGCAACCATGACTACGCCGTCATTCTGAATCGTAATCTCTGTTCCTGTTTTCGTCTGTATATCACGAATAATTTTTCCTCCGGGACCGATGACTTCACGGATTTTATCTGGGTCAATCTTTATTGTGTAGATACGCGGTGCATAGGGAGAGATTTCGGGTCGAGGTGATGCAATTACCTCTTCCATTTTACCCAGAATAAACAGTCTCCCTTTCCGTGCTTGCTCTAATGCCTGTTCCATTACAGAGCGCGGGACACCCTTGATTTTAGTATCCATCTGGAAAGCAGTAATGCCGTTCCTTGTTCCACAAACTTTGAAATCCATATCGCCAAGATGGTCTTCATCACCTAAAATATCGGTAAGGACACGGAATTCCTCTTCTTCTTTTATCAATCCCATAGCAATTCCTGCTACATGTGATTTGATAGGCACGCCAGCGTCCATTAGACTTAATGAGCCACCGCAAACAGTCGCCATCGAACTTGAGCCATTGCTTTCTGTGATATCTGAGACGACACGGACTACATAAGGGAAAGCGGCTTCGGGGTCTGTAATGAGAGTTGAATCATTGGGTTCAAATGGTAGGACACTGGTAAGGGCACGTTCTGCTAACTTGCCGTGTCCAACTTCGCGTCGCCCAGGACCTGCTAATTTTCCTACTTCGCCCACTGACCATGGCGGAAAATTATAGTGAAGGAAAAATCGGCTAAATGCGTCGCCTGTGAGTTCGTCTAATCGCTGTTCGTCCTGGCTGGTGCCAAGAGTCGTTGTTACCAATGCCTGTGTTTCACCACGCGTAAACAAGGCGGAGCCATGAGCACGTGGAAGGACTCCCAATTCAATGCTAATTGGACGAATTTCATCCAGTGCACGACCATCTACACGCCGATTTTCTTTTATCACCTGCCCACGAAGGGTATTGCGGACAACTTCCTCGAAGATTTCTCTTGTCAGAGTTGCTAATTCAGTATATTTTTCTTCTCCATATTTCTCTTTGATGTATGAGAGTAATTCTTCTTCAACCCTGCTGATACCATCTCTGCGTTCTTGTTTTATAGGATTGAAAAGAACGGGCTCAATTTTATCTTTTAGCCATTGATGAACTTCTTCTTCCAATTCTGGATTCTTTGGTGATTCTTCTACCTTAATTTTTTCTTTTCCGCATTTACTTCGTAGTTCTTCAATAGCGGACACTATTTTTCGTATCCAGACATGGCCAAATTCGAGTGCTTCGAGCATGATTTGTTCAGAAACTTCTTTTGCCATCCCTTCGACCATACATATAGCATTTTCAGTCCCTGCTACAACTAGGTCAATCAGGCTGTTTTCTATTTCAGGAATGGTTGGATTTACAACAAAGTTGCCATCAATGTAAGCGACACGGACCGCTCCGATAGGTTCTGATAATGGGATATGAGAAATGTGTAGTGCTGCGGAAGCGGCATTGATTGACAGGATATCGGGGTCATGAATATTGTCCGCAGAAAGAACTGTTTGACAGACTTGAACCTCATTTTTGAATGTTTTGGGGAATAATGGTCGGATAGGTCTATCGGTCAATCGTGAGACAAGGACTTCGCGTTCCGATGGTTTAGATTCTCGACGGAAGAAGTTACCCGGAATCTGTCCGACAGAATAAAACTTTTCTCGATAGTCAACTGTGAGAGGAAAGAAATCCACATCAGGTTTTGCATTCATATCAACGCAAGCAGTAGATAATACCATTGTATCACCACACTGGCAAATTACTGCACCATGAGCCTGCTTTGCTATTTTACCTGTTTCAAATGAAATCTCTTCACTACCGATTGTAACTGATATTTTTTCTATCATATTTGATTATCTCTATAATTAGGCGTGTGTAAAAAATTGTTTTTCTGTTATTTTCTTAGGTTAAGTTTATCAATAAGGGATTGATAGCGTTCAAAATCATTTTTGCGTAAGTATGCTAAAAGAGAACGCCTTTTCCCTACCATTTGTAGTAATCCGCGACGACTTGCAAAATCTTTCTTATGATTCTTTAAGTGTTCTGTTAGTTCACGGATTCTTTCCGTTAGTATTGCTACCTGCACTTCAGGAGAACCTGTATCCCCACCTGTTCGTGCAAATTCCTGAATAACTTCTTGTTTCTTTTCCTTTGTTAGTGCCATTTTTTTATCCTCATTATTCGCCCATCCTTAGAGAGGGGTCTACATCTCCCCTCTCCATGCAATGGGTAATTAAAGTTGACTGTATTATAAACCTGATGACTATATAATCTCAAAGTATAAATTTTTAGCAGCAATTGCACCCACAACCGCTACTGCACGCATCTTTGTCCGTAAGTGCGGCAATCCCGGGTAGTTGTATACCTTCTAACATCTTTAGAGAGGCACCACCACCTGTAGAAACATGAGACATTTTGTCTGTCAGTCCAAAGGATTGGATAGCTGCGGCAGTGTCTCCTCCACCAATTACACTTATCGCATTACTGTTGGCAAGACATTCTGCAATAGTTCGAGAACCTTTAGCAAATGGCTCCATTTCAAATACACCAACAGGTCCATTCCATACAACCATTTTGGCTTTGTGAATCTCGTTACAGAACTTTTCAATTGTCTTGGGACCAATGTCCATGCCCATCCAGCCGGGTTCAATGCCATTTGCAGGAACGGCCTTTGTATCAGCATCTGCTGCAAAACGATTGGCTACTACAATGTCTTCTGGCAGTAGTAATGGGATATTGCGTTGTTTAGCCTTTTCCAGAGCATTTTTCGCAAAATCTATTCCTTCCTGGTCTAATAAAGAGTCTCCAATTTCGTAGCCTAAGGCTTTTAGGAATGTATAAGCCATACCACCACCGATAATAACTACATCTACCAGATTCAAGAGATTTTCGATAACTTTGATTTTATCGTTTACTTTTTTACCACCGAGAATAGCAACTAATGGTCGCTCAGGGTTGTTTAACACTTTTTCAAAGTATTCGATTTCTTTTGCAACAAGGAAACCTGCCACGCTTACAGGCATAAATTGTGTTACACCTACCATAGATGCGTGTGCCTGGTGGCAAGTACCAAAGGCATCATTTACATAGATGTCACCTAATTTGGCTAATTGTTTTGAAAATTCAGGGTCGTTCTTCTCTTCTCCCTTTTCAAATCTTGTATTTTCAAGAATTATGATGTCGCCAGGTTGCATCTCTGCAACTACTTTCTCAACTTCAGGACCTACAACCTGGTCAAGTTTTTTTACATTACCACCGACTAATTCTCTTAATCGGTCTGCTATGGGGTCCATACGAAGTTTTTTTAGTCCTTCGGTATCACCTGCCTTGATGTAATCCTTAGGTCTGCCTAAATGAGACATAAGGATTAACTTTCCACCATTTTCGCGGACATATTGTATGCTGGGCAAAGCGGCTCGTATACGGGTATCGTCACGAATACTGCCATCCTCTTTTTGAGGAACATTAAAATCTACTCGCATGAGAACGCGCTTGCCACGGACATCTACATCTTTTAATGTAAGTTTATTCATATTTACATCCCTCCGTCGGGGTGATTGTTTATTATCTGTATAATACTTTATAGGGTTTACTTTGCCATAATTTTGAGCAAATCAATGCAGCGATTGGAATAACCGAATTCATTGTCATACCAGGATACTACCTTCGCAAAGTTGTCTCCCATAGTCATTGTGCATAAAGCATCAAAAATACTTGAATGTGGATTGCCAATTACATCACAAGAGACTATTGGGTCTTCTGTATATGCAAGAATACCCTTTAAGTAAGTTTCAGATGCTTCTTTAATGGCTCTATTAATATCTTCTTTAGTCGCTTTCTTTCCTAATTCTGCAACAAGGTCAACTACGGAACCATCAATGACTGGAACGCGCATAGCAAATCCGTCCAACTTGCCTTTCAGTTCAGGAAGAACTTCACCTACTGCACGGGCAGCACCTGTGGTAGTTGGAATGATAGAAGTTGCGGCTGAACGAGCACGACGCAAATCCTTATGAGGCATATCGTGAACACGCTGGTCATTTGTATAAGCATGAACCGTTGTCATAAAACCGCGAACAATACCAAAGTTCTTGTGAAGAACCTTTGCAACAGGGGCAAGACAGTTCGTTGTGCAACTTGCATTGGAAACAACCAAATCCGTAGGCTTCAAAGTCTCGTCATTAACGCCCATAACGATAATTGCATCAACTTTATCCTTCGGTGGAACTGTCAGTAATACCTTTTTTGCACCTGCGGAAATATGTTTCAAACAATCATCTTTCTTTATGAACTTGCCTGTGGACTCGACAATAATCTCAGCACCTAAATCTTTCCATGGAATTTGTGACGGGTCTGTTGTTGCACTTACTTTATAAGATTTGCCATTGACAACAATAACATCTTCCGTAGATTTTACTTCTGCGTCATACACTCCAAACACACTGTCATATTTAAGCAAATGTGCCAATGTTTTTGCGTCGGTTATATCATTAATCCCGACAACTTCAAATTCGGAGTTTTTAAGTAAAAGTTTGAATACATTGCGGCCAATGCGGCCAAAACCATTAATACCTACCTTGATTGCCATAAGAGAATCCTTTCTTAGTTTAAGGTTAATTTTTGGTTTTATATTACTGGTAAAATTATTGTTAATAAAAGCCGATTATAAATAAATGTGTCTAATATACTACCGCATTTATATTTAGATTAGTTTTAATACACCTAGCTTTGTTATTCGCCCCTAATACACTTTTTACTTATCAGGGAATAAACATATTATCTCATAAGAGATATATTATATTCAATTTTTTTATTTCTTATACTTCTTTTGGAGTAGAGCCAGAGATTTTTCTATAATTGTGGACATTCTTTCAACAATAACAAACAACTTATTATTTTAAGGAATAGAAAATTGAGCAAAACATTAGAAAAGAATATGCCGACAGATAGAAAACCAGTTGCAGTTTCTATGCCGCGTGTTTTAGCGGTAGACGCCTTGCGTGGTTTTGATATGTTCTGGATTATACAGGGGAAGGAAGTAATTGTTAGCCTACTCATACTTGTATTGGGAAATATTCCGCCATGGTTGCAATATCAATTTTCACATCCAGACTGGGAAGGATTTTCTGCATGGGACATTATCATGCCATTGTTCCTTTTTATTACAGGTGTAACTATACCATTCTCGATGGAAAAATATATTGCAGGTCAGGGAAGCAAACGGCGATTTTATATGCGACTGTTCCGAAGGTTTGTCTTGTTGTGGTTATTGGGTATGGTTGCACAGGGGAATTTGCTAACTTTTGATATAAACAAGTTGCATTTGTTTAGCAATACATTGCAGGCAATTGCAGTTGGCTATCTTGTTTCTTCTTTTGTTCTTTTATATGTTCCACTTCGTTTCCATATATTGGTCACTGCAAGTCTGTTGCTGGTATATTGGATATGGATGATGTTTATCCCACTTCCAGGGGTAGGCACAGGCATCTTACAGCCAGAACAAAACTGGGCAATGTATATTGATGAACTTATTCTGGGACGCTTTAGAGATGGGACTCATTATACATGGATTTTAAGCAGTTTAGGTTTTAGTGCAACTGTGATGTTAGGGACTCATGCAGGTTATATTCTTCGGAAACTTCAAAGCCGCTGGAAAATATTTTGGGCTTATGTCGCCATCGGTATTGTATGTCTACTTTTAAGTTGGCTATGGTCATGGCACTTCCCCATCATTAAACATATCTGGAGTAGTTCTATGGTTTTATGGTCTGGAGGATGGTGTTTCCTATTATTGGCAATTTTTTATTTGATTATGGAAATAGGAGGAATTACAAAATGGGCATTTCCATTTATCATTATCGGCTCAAATGCCATTATCGCTTATATTGGTGCTCCATTCATCAAAGAAGGTATACTCTGGCTCATAGAAGATAAGACTTCTCCCTTTGTAATTAAGCATATCGTTCCACCAACAGTCCTTGTTATCACATGGCTAATCCTCTATTTACTATACCGCAAGAAATGGTTTCTACGAGTTTAAATAGAATAACGAATCATACTTCTTCTCTATCTTTATTTTTGAAAAATTCTACTTCATAGATGTCTTTTTACATATTTTTCAATTTCGGTATATTCCATGAGGGAATTGTAGTCAAATAGTGTGCTCATTGCCTTTGATGAGACTTCAATCCCATGTTCTACGAGAACAGCAATAGGGTTCAAGCCTGCAAGCACAAGAATACCTGTCCTCCCCTGAGGAACCGTCATGTCCAGTAATGGTTGATTGGGAGAACCAAAGGCAAGTATACCCCCCAGCATACATTCTTCTACTTTATGTGATAATTCTTTTGCTTTACTCAAAGACACAGAAGGAATCTCTCTGAAACTTACGCCAATGACACCATTTCCGGTTTGTGTTGCTGCCCAGATACTTGTCATTTTGCCTCGAATAAAGATTTCAAGTGGGTCAATTGTAGTTCCGTCATAACTAATGATTTGTGTAAATCGTTTGGGTTTGCTTTCCAATAGTTCTACAAGACTTCCAAACCGTGAAGTCATCGGTATCCCATGCTGGAGAAATATACCATTTAGACTTACACTACAAATTGTTCCAATTGCAACATGATTTTTTGGAACACGAAAAGAACCTAACATCTTATCTTCATCTGCAACTGTAAGCAACTTGCCCATTCCTAAATTTTTTTCATAAACTTGACTTATCTTTTTTATATGCTTAATTAAATGCTCTTTTCTTAAATAACTTATATTTAAAATTATATTACCTTGTTTTTTTACAAGGTCAAAATTCATGCGGAATGCCAAATCTTCTACTTTAGATGAAACAAATCCAACTCTATCCACGACCAATTCTGTTTCAAGTTCCTTTCTGCCTTCCGCTGTGATTTTTCGTCCTTTCCTCCCAAAGTTTTCTGTCCAACCTAGACTGTCTGTAAGCATCAAATAATCGCGAATGGCGCGGTCTGTCAACTCTATTCCCGATAGCCGTAGTGTTTCGGAAATTCGTTCACTCCCAATCGGTTTTTCATTATTAGCCAATGCCTGTAATATCGCTTGAAGTTGCCTTCTTACTTTAATATCGCGGAATCCTTTCATTTCATACCCTTTTCTTAATGTTCGTAATTATCGGAAATATTTCCGTTTGATTGATAATTTATATATTGTATCTAAAAAGGATAATTAAAACAAATTACCATTATATCCAGATAATATCTAATTTGAATTATTAAGAGTATCTGTATTAATATTATTCAAATCGGAAGTAAACTGCCGATAAAAAATGGGTTATTATCTAATAAATAAAACCAATACAAGGAGTATGTTAAATGTCTTATATTGAAGATGTCATAGAACTGGTATTAAAAAGAAATTCAGGTGAAACTGAATTTCATCAGGCGGTTCGTGAAGTATTAGAGTCCATAAAACCCGCAGTAGAAAGACATTCTGAATTTAAGGAAAATCGCATATTGGAACGATTGGTGGAACCAGAAAGGGTAGTCATGTTTCGTGTTCCCTGGATAGATGATAAGGGCAAAGTGCAAGTAAATCGCGGATTTCGTATACAATTCAGTAGTGCCATAGGTCCATATAAAGGTGGATTGAGATTCCATCCTACAGTTTATATCGGAATATTAAAATTTTTGGCGTTTGAACAAATTTTCAAAAATGCTTTGACAACTTTGCCGATGGGCGGTGGTAAAGGCGGTTCTGATTTTGACCCCAAGGGGAAATCTGATAATGAAGTTATGCGATTCTGTCAATCCTTTATGACCGAATTGTTCCGCTATATCGGTCCAGACACAGATGTTCCCGCAGGAGATATTGGTGTTGGAGGAAGGGAAATTGGATATATGTTTGGACAGTATAAAAGGATTAAAAATGAGTTTACAGGTGTATTAACCGGCAAAGCCTTAAATTGGGGTGGTTCATTGATTCGTCCTGAAGCAACTGGTTATGGATTGATTTATTTTGCTCAAAACATGCTAAAGACACGGGGCGATAGTTTAGATGGAAAAACATGTTTGGTGTCAGGCTCGGGAAATGTGGCTCAATACACGATAGAAAAATTAAATCAATTGGGTGCAAAAGCAGTTACTATTTCAGATTCAGATGGGATAATTTATGACCCTGCTGGTATTGACCAGGAAAAGTTAGCATTTGTGTTTGAATTGAAGAATGTTCGTCGAGGAAGGATTAAGGAATATGCAGAGAAATTTAAGGGGGTTCAATATTTTCAGATACAGACACCGTGGAAGGTCGCAAAATGTGATTGTGCGTTTCCATGTGCAACACAAAATGAAGTGAATGCTGACGATGCACAAGCATTGGTAAAGAATGGATGCTTCCTCGTTGCAGAAGGTGCAAACATGCCATCTACTCCATCTGCAATAGACATTTTTCACGAGAACGGTGTTCTCTTTGGTCCTGGTAAAGCAGCCAATGCCGGTGGCGTTGCTGTTTCTGGTCTGGAAATGGCTCAGAATGCACAGCATACAATTTGGACACGGGAAGAAGTGGATAGACGATTGCAAGAGATTATGTATGCTATTCATCAACAGGCTTATGAAACGGCTGATGAGTATGGCTATCCTGGTAATTATGTAGTAGGTGCAAATATTGCTGGATTTATAAAAGTTGCTAATGCAATGTTAGACCAGGGAGTTGTGTAGATAAATAATAAATATTTTTATATTAAATAGGGGCTCTATTTGTTGTAGAGTCCCTATCAAGTTTTAGAAATTTATCTTTGTTATTTAAAATGGATTTTCGTCGTCTTCCTCGTCACTGTCAGGTTCTTCACCGTGTTTTTCATCATGCTCTTCACCCTCTTCTATCTGAAACTCAATTTCCCTGCTTGCAATCTCCATTACCTCTTCTGCTACATATATTGGACAACCAACTCTCAACGCAACTGCAATACTATCACTGGGTCGAGCATCAATCTTAAGAATTTGTTCTACCTGTCCTTCAGCATTTTTCTGCTCTATATTCATGTGTGCAAAAAAAGTGTCATTTTCCAATTTATATATAGTTATAGATTGCAATTGGGCTCTCAGTCCTGCAAGCAAATTACAGATAAGGTCATGAGTTAATGGTCGAATAGGTTTTTCTCCCATTTGTGCCATTTGTATCGAAACTGCCTCAGGTATTCCCACAAGGATAGGTAAAATTCTACCTTCTGATTCCAGTAATACGAGAGCACCACCTGTTTCATTAGGCGTTTTTGTCACTGCAAGTAATCGAACCTCTATCATTGGAATTTCCTCTTCAATTAAGTTTATCTATAAGTTTATCTAATCATTATAATACGCATTTTCAGAACACATCACAAAATTATTTTTCAGCAAGATTATTTTAATTATCGAATGGTGTTTCGTAATATTTTTCTTCTCTGGGCTTTTGGCGAATTTTCTGAAAGAATTTTGTTAAGAGCGAACCACAATCCTCTGCACATATTCCAGAAACGACAGAGGGCTTGTGATTGAATCTTGTGTCTGCAAGCAGATTCATTAAAGAGCCACAGCAGCCTGCTTTAGGGTCGTATGTGCCAAAGTATACCTCAGGGATTCGTGATAATATAATGGCACCTGCACACATTGGACACGGCTCTAATGTCACATACATTCTTGTGTCATCCAGTCGCCAACTATTTAGTGCAGAAGCGGCAGCAGTGATGGCAAGTATTTCAGCATGGGCAGTAGGGTCTTGCAAATGTTCCCTCTGGTTGTATCCCCTTGCTATTATGGTATCGTTGTATACTATGATACAGCCCACAGGAACTTCACCCTGTTGATACGCCTTTTGCGCTTCAACAAGAGCCTGTCGCATATAATATTCATGTGATTTATTAAGCATAATTCGATAATCTATTTGAGAATTGTTTATTGTTAAGTTAAACATTTAATTAGCATATTGTATCATTAAATCCTATGGAAAGTCTTTCACAATTAGAATTTGAGTTCAATACTAAAAATGAAGTGCCAGATATTTCAAAAAATAATTGTGCTTTGGAGCCACAAGTAATATTTGAAGAATCTACAAGTAATATCTTTTTCAAATCTTCTCAATTTTTTACTCTGTTTAAGTCAGAACATTTCTGCAAACAAATAGTCTTTAATAATATAGAAAATAGAGTGGAAATTGTAATTGAACTACATAAAGTAAGGCAAAAAAGGAAGATTTTCTGGACTAATCCTTCAATACTTCAAGCAACCCAACAAGAATGCGAGATACTTAAAAGTTATTTTACTGCTGAAAAAATTTCAAGGTCAGTAATTATTCCAGTGCTGAAAAAGTATTTTGTTCATCGTCCTTGTCACTGGAAATTAAATTGGACAGAGGAAGGCAAATTCTATAATTTACAAAGTTATTTTGACAAACTGAACCAGCAATATTTTGGAAACAAACTAACCAACAAAATATCCTGGTCAATTAGTAGTTCATATCCAATAAAAAGGAGAGTAAAGACATTTCGTTTAGGATACTTTTGTAGAGGCTGCTCAAAAATATTTATAAGTCCTTCACTTGATAATTGTCGTATTCCAGAAAAAATAGTTGAAGTTATTGTTTATCACGAGATGGTTCATGCCTTTATTTTTAAGTTTTATCCATCCTTAGAAAAACCTCATGACAAAAAATTTAAAAAATTATATTGTCTACACCCGCACATAAAAGAAGTAGAAAAACTCTTAAAATCCCCTGGAATTTATAAAATATTAAGAAAGAGATAAATTAAGTATTTTTCACAGCCAAAATGAAAAAGGATTAGTTATAGAATGAAATATAAGTTTATTTTAGTCTCAATTATCTTAATTTCTATAGTAGTTAGTATTTATGGAGGGTATAAAACTACTTTATTCCTGTTTTCAAATTATACAAAGCCACTTTCAATTCCTGCTGATGATTTGGAGGTTTATAAAGGTTTATACCTATCAATTTCGTTGCTTACCGAATTATTAGTGGAATATCACAAACGAATGGAAGACAAAGGCGATACTTTTGCTGCGACTGAGAGACAATGGATTAATCAGACTTTCCAACCAACACTTACAGAAATCAGAAACAACCTGTTAAACAAATCAAATCAAAAAAGTCACCATTCAGAAAAAACAGACAACTTGCTGAGGCAATTTCAATACCAATATGAACGAATAAACACCATGTTACAATTTCCCGGAGATACATCATTAAAAAAAGCCGTCTATTTAGATTTCCTTCATTATGTAAAATCAATAGATGACAACATTAAATCAAGCAATCTACAAAACATGTTCCAATTGGACAAAATTATCCTCAAACTCGAAAAGACTTTATAGTTAAAATGAAATTTTTTGAAATGTTGATATACTGAATACACTTTTAATGTTTTTCTAATCTTTTTGTTGGATAGTGTTGATATAATATATAAGTTTAGAAAAATACAATAATCAAGAATCAAGAGAATAAAATGTCAAGTGAGCACAAAAAACATAGAATAACCACATTAAAATTAGAGAAATGGGGTTCTTTCAATATATATCTTCAATTACCTACTAGTGAGTTATTTTGGGAAATTCGTTGTGAAATTTCTCTCTTGCCAGAAGAGAATAGTTTTCTCATTAATCTTAGAAGGTTATGTAGTAGTGATTTTTTAATGCGTTAGGCACAAGGGCGTTGGTCTGAGGAAATTGTTATTCGCACTCTAAATCAGACAAACCAATTTAATGTCATTCCTTATGGACCCTCTACTGTTGCCCCGGAAGAGCCAAAAGAACTTGAATTGTTCTTCCAAAAAATGGATGGAGTTAATCAGGAAGGTAAACGCCCAGACCTACTGTTATATGACAAAGCAACATATAATTGTGTAAAAAACGAAGTGGAACAACGACTCGGCAGTGTTGAAAAAGTTGCAGAGACACCGTCATCTATCCTAAAAGACCTTATTCCAAAAGCGTTAGCGGCTATTGAGGTCGAGAATAGTTTATGGGTAACTGAGAAAATGCCAGGATTTGGTAAATCATTTTCTTACTATAACCGTGGGAAAAAGAAGGGAAGGATTAAGCCTGCTGGGATTATTCCTACAATTATTGTTAAGCAAGAGGATATACCTAGGTTACAACAATGGGAATCTGATTTTAGAATTCCAATTTATATAGTGCATGTCTTTTATGACCGAGGTTACTTTATCAAATTTGATGATGTTTTGACAGGGCTGTCAACTGGTAAATTGGGATTTGAATCGCAGAGATATACAAATCCCGATGGTACTGCTACTTCACCGAAATCTATTGTTAAAGTTCCATATATTCTATGTAAGGAATTTGGTACAGTTTCAGGACAGTCATTAGTTCCTAAAACATTTGTAGACAAGAATGGTAAAGTAATGGCCTATGTGACCTTCTCAGGAGGAAATATTCAACTATCACCAGAGGTTTTTGAAGTATGGGGACATCCAATTTGAAAGAAATAGTCGAGCAGATAGATACCACAGCAAAGGAATATATCCAGATTATCCAACGCTTTATGGATGATACAAAATTTATTGCATGGTGTAAATTTCATGGTTGGGATATTTCTGATATAGAGACTTCTCGTTTAATTGCTAGACAAGCGATATTGAATGCTGTAATCCGCCAGGCTTTCCCCTGTCTAACCTTTTTTGATACACCATTTGATTTCATAAATGCACCTGACTCACTAGTGTCCAGAATTTACGAAACTGCGAAGCACTCACAATTGTTCAATTTTTGGGGAGAACTATATAGCACTCTAATCCCACAGCGGTATCGTCGCCATATAGGGCAATTCTGGACTGATGAACTTATTGCCGAATGGATGGTAGCATGGCTTATTCAGTTCCAACCCAAGTTTCTTGTGGATGTAGGTTGCGGTGCAGGTAATTTCTTAGTTAAAGCCACGAGATACCTTCAAAACGGCTATCATGATGTAAAACTATGTGGGTTGGATTTTAGTCCTTTGTTACTTAATATTACACAAGCCACTTTTTCTACCCATCATTTACCATTACCTAATCTTGTTATGAAAGACTATCTCGAATTATCACTTCCAGCGGATGTAGATGCAATAGTTTGTAACCCACCATATACCCGACATCACTATATTGCACCAGATGTTAAAGATAGACTTCAAAGATATGTTAAAGGTAAGTTTAATATTGATATATCCCGTAAAGCCACAATGGCGTTTTATTTCCTTATGAAACTTATAGCAGAAATGCATGAAGGCACTTATGCAGCGGTAATAGTTCCCATGGAAGTTCTAGATGCTAGTTATGGAAATGCTGTAAAGCATATTCTCAGTGAACAAACAGTTCTCTCTGCTATAATTAACTTTTCACAAAAGATGAATGCATTTTACGGGGTAAATGTAGGGGCATCTATTTTATTATTCAAAAAAGGGTATGAGAAAGGTAATATAGTCCATCATGTAACATTGGATACCCTACCGACCACGAAAGAACTTCTATCATGTCTTGACTCTACCGCTAGCCATAAGTTGCCTTTTGGTAACCTTGTAACCCAACCGCAGACTGAAATTCTGAAAATACCAAAATGGTTCAGTATCACTTCGTTGACACCTGAAATCAAAAAATGGAAGCAAACAGGGCTTGTTGTTCCACTTAAGACTTTGGCAAAAATTGTGCGGGGAATTGCTACGGGTGCAAATGAATTTTTTGTATTACCAACTTATGAGGTTAGGCAAAGAAATCTCGAATCGTATGTAATTAAAACAATACAACGCAATCGAGAGATACAGGACATCATGCTTGATGAAGCAGCATGGGAAAACCTGTCAGATGAAGGAAAACGAGTATGGCTACTTTATTTGAATGACATAAATATAAGAAATCATCCAGAAATCTCTGCTTATATATCTGAAGGTGAATTAAAAGGTTATAACCAGCGAAGTTTAGTTCAAACTCGAAAACAATGGTATCTTATGGAAAAACGCGATATTCCGCCAATCTTTTTTACAATTCTAACTCGTGGCAATCCTCGGTTTATCTTGAACAAAGCAGGGGTAAGACCACTTAATATGTTTATACTTCTTTATCCAAATAGTTATATTAGAAAAGAAAATTGCATAGAACAACTCTGGGCACTTTTGAATAGCACATTCTCACTTTCTCGCCTTCACTCTATTAGCCGAAATTATGGGGGAAATACACTTAAAGTTGAGCCACGCGAGTTGGATAACTTACCCGTTATTAATCCACTAGTATTATCTGATAAAGTTAGGATAGAAATAAAAGGACTGATTAATGATTTTTATAGACATAGAGATATTACTGTGTTTTTAAAAGAAGTTGATGCACTTGTAGGCACACTGTTGAATTCAAATGAGAGTAATTATTATCATTCATCTTTACCTGTCCAACTTCAACTTGTGGAGTCGTGAAAAGAGTAAAGGGAAAGTGGATTAATTTGCTTCACCTTAAATAAGATATACATAAAATACCAGTGCCATTTCTTCCAGAATATACAATCTTATTGATTTTGAATCTTTTTAATACAAACCATATAAATTATTAAAAAGGTATAGGATTTTTTAACCGATAAGAATGGGCTATATTGAGGACATTTATAAGTAATAAATTTGCTTTTGGATTGTATATATATCTGAATAAATATAATATTGTATATAATTATTTTATAATTAAAGGTAAAATATGAATAACGCTATAAATAACAATATGGCTTTTGATAAAACACCCCATTCTTCCTATTCTGATGAAGCCTTGATGTCTCTTCTTGCCCGTGATGAGGAAATGGCTCTGACAGAACTTGTTCAACGCTATCAAAATGAGGTTTTTCATTTTTGTTTTCATTATTTGAGAGATATAGAAATGGCTAAAGATGCAGTGCAAGAAGTATTTTTACGTGTTTATATTGCAAGGGAACGATATGATTCTGAGAAAAAATTTAAGCCATGGATGTTGAGTATTGCCAGAAATTTATGCCTAAACGAATTGAAACGACAGAAGTTAATTCACTTTGAAACCTTTGATGGTTATGTAGAGAATCAAAACTATGAGGATAAAAAATATAATGAAGGTATTGAACCACCCAAAACATTGACCCCTTTCGAAGAGTCTATTTTAAAGGAGAGGCAAAAGGTTCTCTGGGAGGAATTGAATAATTTGCCTGAGGAAGCAAGAGAAATTGTTGTTCTTAGATATTTTGAAAGATTGCAAGCAAGAGAGATGGCAGAAATACTTGGTTCTACAGAAGGTGCTATTAGAACAAGGTTACATAGAGTATTGAGATACTTAAAAGATAGATTGAATGCAAGGGGTGGATTTGATGAATAAAGAGTGTGAGAAATATAGAGAACTACTTTTAGAATTATCTGAGATTGATTCGTTAGAGGAAGATCTTCTGCCACCTCATATTTTGGGGTGTGACGCCTGTCAAAGTTTTTTTAAGGAATTGAAACAAATCCAGAAAGAGTTAGTGGACATAGGAAATATTCTTAACAAAACGCTGCCCGAAATAGACATAAGAGATAACATAAAAAATGGGGTAGCAAAAATTCAAGATGGAGAATCTGTTGTTCGTGAAGTTGTTGAAAGCGAGCATAATGTTCCAGAACTTGCAGAATGGCATTCATATATTGAAAATGAACTTAATGAAGTAGCCCGTTATAAATGTGAATTAAAGCTGGAGAAATCCGATTTTCTAAAAAAGGAAATAGAACAAATCCGAATCATTCATGAATCTCTGGATAATATCGGAAAATTATGGGAAGGACCACAGTTAAATGAGGATTTGCTTCCTTTAATATTGAGGAAAGTGGAACAGTATAAGTTGCACCAATCACAGTCCAACAAGTTTGAAACGATTGAGGAGATTGAAGAAGAACTTTGTGAACTCTCGTCTACAATTTTGACTTCAATAAAAGAAGTAGATGTTTCTTCTCAAATTACAGAAAAGGCAAAACAATCAAAACAAAATATAGGGAAAAGAGAACAAATAGAAAAGAACTTAACTCATGTAATACCATTAAAGCAGTCAAAGACAAAAGAAAATGATATTAAGATAACAAAAAAACATCCTTTTCTGAATTATTCTATTCCTATTGCGGTTGCTGCTATTCTTGTATTTACTATGCTTGGAGTATATATTTATGCCTATTTGGGTCGGGCAGATTATAATCTACTAAATAACAAGAAAATTGCAAGCAATGAAAAGAGTTCTGAAAATGGCGACTATGATGCGACTCAGCCGTTCTATTCAAAGGCTGGCAATATGCAAATGGACAAAGAAGCGCATGCAAAAAATAATAGAAACATAGAATCAAAGCGAGGAAGAAGTAATTATTTAGAAGGCACGCTCAGTGACTGGTCTAAGCAATTAAAGGATAATGCGTTAGCCAATGCAGGTAAACTAATGAGAATAGGGGTCTGGGCAACCTTAACACCACAAGAAGCCAGAGAACTACTTCAAAAATCAGGTCTTTCACCGGAAGCCATTTTAGGTGCTGTTCAATTTCTTCCACCAGAAGAGGCTCGTGTTGTTCTACAATCGGCTATTGATACCAATCCGAATGATGCTTACTTACGCTACGCCATGGTGCAAACACTAAGGAATTTTGATAATGTGTCAGAAGATGAAATCTACTCACAATTAACGGCATGGAGCGACTTAGACCCAGCAAATACCCTTCCTCATATTGTAGAAGCCGAAATGTATTTTGAGAAAGGGGAGATGGACAAAGCAATCAATTGCATTACAGACGCAGATAACGACTCTAATTACGATTCTTATGCTAAGATAACTGCAAAGGCATATATGGAAGCCTTATTAGCAAAAGGTGTAGACCCAGAAATAGCAAAACTTCTGGCATCTGCATCTGCAGGATTAAGAGAAATTCAAATAATTGATGAAATCTCCCAGACCTTGATGGAATATGGAAAGTATTATGAAGATTCAGGAGATTATAATATGGCATTTTTGATATATGACACCTTACGGAATCTTGGGATGAAGGTGGATATGAGTTCTGAATTAATTCAAGAACGAATGGCTGGATTAAAACATGCACAAGAAGCTATTAATGCAATGATTCAATTAATGAATTCTGAAAATTCTTTTTCTGATGCTCAGTCACTTATTGATACTACCCAGACTTTAAGTGAGATGATGACCAATTATAATCTTGCCCTTGACGATTTCTATAGACTATTTGATACAAACGACCCTAACACCATTGCCGAAATACTAAATCTGTATTTGACCAGTGGAAATACTAATATTAATGTTCCTCCACCGAAAGAACATAAATAATCTAATATATAATTTTTGTTATTAATTTATGGGTCAACCGTTATATATTCGGATAGCGTTCATTGGGTCCTATGTAAATCTGGCGTGGACGATATATTCGAGTGTCGGGGTCATTTCTCATTTCTAACCAGTGAGCAATCCATCCCGGTATTCTACCGAGGGCGAACAGGACTGTGAACATCTGCGTCGGAATACCCATAGCCCTATAAAGAATACCACTATAAAAGTCTATGTTCGGATATAATTTTTTCTCAATGAAATATTCATCGCTTAATGCCACTTCTTCAAGTTTTTTTGCAATCTCCAATAGAGGGTCATTTATACCAATTTCTGAAAAAATGCCATCAACCGCGCCTTTCAATAATTTAGCTCGCGGGTCATAATTTTTATATACACGATGTCCAAACCCCATAAGACGAAAATTAGAATCTTTCTTCTTTGCCAATTCAACATATTTTTTATAGTTTGCACCATCGTCGTAAATTCTTTGTAGCATTTTTAATACGGCTTCATTGGCACCGCCATGTAACCGTCCCCATAAAGCACTTATACCTGCAGAAACACTTACATAAAGATTTGCCATTGAACTGCCCACCATCCGAACCGTAGAAGTGCTGCAATTCTGTTCATGGTCTACATGTAAAATAAGCAGTAAATCAAGGGCTTTCTCAAATGATTTGGGCACTACATACTCTTCTGCTGGTGAAGCAAACATCATTCGAAGAAAATTAGCACAATAGGAGTGGTCTGCTCTTGGATAAATGTAAGGCTCGCCTATGGATTTTTTATAAGAAAATGCCGCAATAGTTTTGGCTTGGCCTACAATTCGAGTAATAATGTTGTTTATGTCTTCTTTATCGTAATTTGGGTAAAATGAGGGCATGGCTGCAACCATCGAACTTAAAATACTCATAGGATGAGCATCAAGCGGGAAAAAGGAAAAGAAGTTTCCCATACTTTGATGAATAAAACTATTAAATGTGAGTTGTCTTCTCCATTCTTTTGATTGTTCAGGATTGGGTAATTCTCCATATATAAGTAGGTAAGCAATTTGAGAAAAGGGAAATTTTCCTGCAAGGGTTTCGATTGGATAACCACGATACCTTAAGATTCCTTTCTCACCATCTATATAAGTTATACTACTTTTACATGAGCCTGTATTCCCATAGCCCGGGTCATAAGTTAACGCACCTGTCATTTCTCGTAATTTACGAATATCTATACCGACTTCATGTTCTGTCCCTTCAATTACAGGAAGTTCGTATTCATTGCCTCTAAGAATTAATTTACATATTTCTTCCATAATTTCTTCCTTTCATTTTTAGTTATTTTTATTATATTAACAATTAAGAAAGTGATTATTATATAAAGGAAAAAGAATTTATCTATACCTTATATTAAAGGACTTTTCTCAAGATAATAGATATAATTTGTTTTACTTCTTTTATCTTAAGCAACCAGGAGGCAACAAGATATGAACCAGAACAAATCGTGCCCGTGATAATAATATAGAAGCCTAATTTAATAGAATTGTTTATCTCTTCAGGTTTAAGGTATAAGTTTATCAAATAGAATATACCTATTACAATTAAAATAGAAATCACATATTTAAATATACTTAACAAATATTCCCTGTTTACAAGGTTGCCTATTTTCAAGCCAATAAGAATGAACAGGGAGAAGAAATTTACCCATAGAGAGATAGCCGTTGATATTACTAATCCCAAATAGCCTAACGGTCCTACCGTGATTGTGTTTAAGATAATGTTCAATATCATACTTAAAGAAGAGACAACCACAGGAGTAACTGTATTGTTCATTGCATAAAATCCCTGAGTAAGCACTTTGACCCCAGAAAAGCCAATAACACCAATAGAATAAACGATAATAGAATTTGCAGTTTTAATTGTTAGTTCAGGACTAAAATGTCCTCTTTCAAAGAGTAGTCTGACTATGGGTTTACTGAGGAGCATCAAAAGTATCATTGTGGGTAATATCATAAATAAGGTTTGTAGAATACCTTCTCTCAGTGCCTGTTTTATTTTCAGTGTTTCCTTATTTACAAAATACTTTGATAGTTCTGGAAGAATAGATACAGAAATTGCTGTTCCAAAAATAGCAAGCGGTAATTGAGTCAAATGATTTGCATAAAAAAGGGCAGAAACCGTTCCCTCTGGAAGGGAATATGAGAAAAAACTATCTACCAGTTTATTAACCTCATTTGCCGCCTGCCCAATAACAACAGGAATAAGCAGTATAAATGCCTTTTTTACTCCCCAATGACTCCAATCTGTTGTAAATCTTAACCCTCCTAATTTTCTTCTCGCTCCAGAGTATAAAACTCCTGCCTGCAACATGCCACCTAACCAAACACCCATCACCAGGCACCAAATAATGTTAATGTGTAGAAAATATGGAATGAAAATGGAAACAATAAGTGCAATATTAAGCAATGCAGGTGTTATCCCCGGTGTTTTATAATCTCTTAATACAAATAAGGGAGCCATCATAAAAACGGCAATGCCAATCCAGAATAGGTATGGAAAAGTCCATTGTAGAACTCTTACAGCCATTTGGAGTTGTTCTTCTGTCTTAGGCCCTTCTCGTGTAATTACTCGTAGTGTGTCCAACAATTGTGGGATAAATGGCATAAGCAATACACCGACTAATGAAACAAGCAAAAGAATAAGAAACATAACTGAAAAAAGGGAATTAGCCAATTTTTGCATGGCAATCCTGCCCTCGTTCTCCTCACATTCCGACAGAACAGGAACAAATGAAGCGTTTACTGCACCCTCTCCGAGTAAATCCCTTAATGTATTTGGTAATCTAAATGCAAATAGGAATGTATCTCTTGAAAAATCAGGAACAAACCAACCAATAAAAATATCT
>DAOOVZ010000025.1:0-23223 GCA_035370665.1 Candidatus Hydrogenedens sp. | reverse complement strand
CGTAGGGGCGTATAGCGATACGACCCCCATAGACGGTGCTACGGAAACATCGTTTTTTTGCGGAGGTATCGTGTTTTGTGGTTGTAATGTGCATATACTATGGATGTATCATTTGTTTGCGGATGTATCATTTTTGAGGCGTATGCAATACGCCCCTACATTTCCAGAATTTTTAAATGGACCTTCTTATGATATATAAATAGATGTAAACCAAAGGCTCCTCACCTTGCAAAAAGGAGGTGTCGCATTAGCGACGGAAGGGTCAGTTCCCCCTCAAACACCTCTTATAACAACTCTCCCCCAACTTTAGGGACAATTAATAATGACATCTATTCCCCTCAAACACCCCCTATAACAACTCTCCCGCTGCAAGAAGTAAAATTGAATATCTGTGTTATACCCTCTATAACGACTCCCCCTTCTGTCAAAGGAGAAAGTTTATTAATACCTACTTATTCTAAAAAATAAGTAAATTCCATTGCTCTTCTATATTAAATTGTTGTAATACCTAAAACACATTTGCTAGGGCTCTCTACATATTACTTAATCTGTGGGAAGTTAGGGTTTAAATTTATGTCAAGAGTACCAGAACAGAATCTTCAATTATGTATTCTTAACCTTGTGGATAATTTCTGTTGTAGAATGTCCTTCCACACCAGGTATAAGTGCAATTCGTCCACCATAACTTTCTACGAATCTGCGTTCAGGCTGGACTAATGTGTCAATTGTATAGTCTCCACCTTTGGCGTACACATCTGGTCGTAGTTGCTTGATTATTGAGAGGGGCGATTTCTCATCGAACAGGATAATGTAATCCACGCACTCTAAAGCAGAAAGGACTAATGCCCGATTTTGTTCGTTAATCACTGGTCTGCCAGGTCCTTTAATTTGGAGCACAGAACGGTCACTGTTTAAGCCAACAATAAGCACATCACCTTCTTTCTTTGCCTGCATGAGATAGGTTATATGTCCCACATGCAAAATATCAAAACAACCGTTTGTCCATACAATTTTTTTACCCTGTTCTTTCAATTGCTGGACAATTTTTTTTAATTGTGGTAAGGTCTTTAGTTTGGACGGACCACCGGCACTTTGTAGGGCTTGTTCCACTTCTTCGCGTGAAACAGTAACAACGCCATGTTGGGCAACTGCAACACCCGCAGATATATTGCCAAGCACTGCACATTCATGTAAACTTCCGCCTGCAACCAGTGCCAATGTAACCGCAGCCGTTACTGTATCTCCTGCACCTGTAACATCAACTACCTGAACAGGAGTAATGGGCACATCCTCAATTTTACCATCTTCATAAAAGATAGTAATCCCATCAGGTCCACGGGTAACCATTATATTCCGTGCAATTTTTAGCAAAGCCTTACCGGCTTTTGTTAATGTTTCATAATCTACTACATCAATGCCCGTCGCTATGCCTGCTTCTTTATCGTTGGGAAGGATAACATCAAACCCCTTAAAAATATTTGCGCGTGCACGAGAATCTGCTACTGTAATGAGATGGTATTTCTTTGCACATTCAGTTAATGCCGATAAAACTTTTGGCGTAATTACGGAAGAGACTTGGTCTCCAACCATAATGACATCAACCTTTTTTGTAATCTTGAATATATTTTTAATTATTTGTTCTTCGACTTTTCCTTCAATAGGTTTGGGCTTGGGTGTATCGGTGCGGAGCATTTCTTGTGATGGGGTATTATGTCCACCTGCACGAAGTTTACCATAAGTATTGGTTGGTTTCGCATGGTCAACGACAAGATGGTCTATATTTACATTCCGTATCTGAAATTCCTTTTTCAATATTTCGGCATTTGAATCGGCACCAATTACGCCAACCATATATACATTCGCACCCAGAGCAGCGGCATTACATACAGCGTTGCCTGCTGCACCCGGATTGTATCTCCGCTCCAGAACTTCCAGAACAGGTATTGGTGCTTCAAGACTCACCTCTGTTACCCTACCATAAACATTTTCATCAAGATATATATCTCCAATTGCAAGCACGCTAACTTTCTCAAATTTAGACAACAGAGATAAATATTTTTTTATATCCATAACTCTTAACCCTTATTCAACAGTTTTAATTACCATAAAAATTTAGATAATTTTATTTCAAACATAGTAAAGACTTCAATATTCTGATTTTTTATTTAGTTGTCTTGCAAAGAAAAATAAGTACATAATGTCAGTAAAATTTATTTGCAAAACGATAATATATATGATATTATATTAGCACTCGCTTATTAAGAGTGCTAATAACAAAATAGAGTGAAATTAAAAATTAGTTACTATAATTTTAAATTCACATTAATCCTAAAATAATAAATGAGGAGGATTTCTTATGGCAAAACAACTCCTTTTCGGTGAAGATGCACGCGAAGCCTTGATTAAAGGTGTTGATGTTCTTGCAGATGCAGTAAAAGCAACATTAGGTCCCCGTGGTAGAAATGTGTTAATGGAAAAGACTTATGGTTCACCCACAATAACTAAAGATGGTGTTACAGTGGCAAAGGAGATAGACCTGGAAGACCCGTATGAGAATATGGGTGCTCGCATGTTACGCGAAGCCGCCAGTAAAACAAATGACACAGCAGGCGATGGAACTACGACAGCCACAGTGCTTGCCCAAGCAATGGCGCATGAAGGGATTCGGCTTGTGACAGCAGGTGCAAATCCAATGGCTCTTAAACGCGGTATGGATAAGGCTGTCGCTGAAATTGTTAAGACTATTGCAAATATGAGTAAGAAAGTTCGTAATTCTGAGGAAATACGACAGGTTGCTACCGTTTCAGCCAATGGCGATAAGGAAATCGGTCAGTTTATAGCGGATGCTATTGAGAAGGTTGGCAATGACGGCGTAATTACAGTCGAAAAAGGGAAAGGATTAAAAACTGAAATAGAGGTAGTTGATGGAATGCAGTTTGACCGAGGCTACCTTTCACCATATTTTATAACTGACCCTAACAATATGACAACAGTTCTCGAAGATTGCTATATCCTTTGTTATGAAAAGAAGATTAGTAATATACATGAATTATTGCCATTACTTCAGAAATTAGCCCAAACAGGCAGGCCTATGCTCATTATTGCAGAAGATATTGAAGGTGAGGCATTGGCAACTCTGGTCGTCAATAAAATCCGTGGAATATTAAAAGTTGCAGCAGTAAAAGCACCTGCTTTTGGAGACCGCAGGAAAGAGATTTTGAGGGATATTGCTATTTTGACTGGTGGACAATTCTTCTCTGAAGAGTTGGGAATTAAGTTAGAAAATGTTACACTTGACCAGTTAGGTAGAGCCAAAAAGATAGAAATTACAAAAGATTATACGACTATTATCGAAGGTGCAGGCAAGAAAAAGGATATTCAGGCAAGATGTGAGCAAATACGGAGACAAATTGAAGAAACAACCTCCGATTATGACCGCGAGAAATTACAAGAACGACTCGCCAAATTAGCGGGTGGTGTAGCAGTTATTCATGTAGGTGCTCCAACTGAGACAGAATTGAAAGAGAAGAAAGATAGGACTGATGACGCTCTTAATGCAACCCGTGCTGCAATAGAAGAAGGTTTTGTCGCAGGTGGTGGTGTTGCTCTATTGCGTGCAAGTAAAGCATTAGACAAATTAAAATTGGAAGGTGACGAAAAATTAGGTGTTGAAATTGTGAAGAAATCCGCAGCAATGCCATTAATCCAGATAGCGGATAATGCAGGTCTAAATGGTGAATTAATTGCTGCTAAATTGCAAGAAGAAAATAAAGAAAATTTAGGGCTAAATGCAGATACAGGACAAATGGAAGATTTAATTAAAGCAGGTATTATTGACCCAGTAAAAGTTATTCGGTATGCACTACAAAATGCAGCCAGCATTGCAAGTATGATAATCACAACTGAATGCCTTGTCTCCGATATTCCAGAAAAGAAGGAAGACAAAGGTGGAAATCATCATGAACACCCACATTACTAATAAATAATTGGGCAATAGATTTATTAAGAAGGGAAGTTTTATGCTTCCCTTCTTTTTATTTTAAAATTAATTATAATTTATAAATATATTTAATTTTGTATTTATCAGAAACAAATTAACTAATTTAAGATTTTTTTATGCGAGTTATAGCAGGAATAGCAAAGGGAACAAAATTATTAGCCCCACATGGCAAAGATATCAGACCTACATTAGACCGTGTGCGAACATCACTATTTGATATTATTCATAAGCGTATAGCAGGCGTAGTCTTTTTAGACCTGTTTGCAGGAACAGGTGCTAATGGAATAGAAGCATTAAGTCGTGGTGCAGAACGAGCATATTTCGTTGAATATTCAAAAAGGACCATACCATATATCGAGGCAAATCTAAAAAAGACACATTTTATAGATAAAGGTATTATTATAAAAGCAGAACTACCCCAGGATATTTATTTACTTCCAACGGGTATGGATATTGTTTTTATGGACCCACCTTATGATTTCAAAAAATGGGATGTGCTTTTACCACATTTGGTAGAACATAAAATTTTTGCAAAAGAAAGTTTAATTATTGTTGAACATAGCCGTTTTAACTTCCCACCTGAACAATTTCCCACCTTAAAAAAAATTCGTGAAGAGAAATATGGTGACACTTTCTTATCATTTTATTGTTGACAAATGATTTAAATTGTGATAAAGTAGTAAAATACAATATGTAGCACAATATATATTGTTTTAAGTTTAAATGAATTAAAAATTGCCATATATTGTGCTAATAACGCATTAGAAAGAGTTATGTTCTATATGTTGATAACCAAACTATATTAATTGAAAAGGAAAAAGGCTATGAAATGTCCATTCTGTAATCATGCAAGGAGTAAGGTTGTAGATAGTCGGATTTCATTGGAAGGGAATGCTATACGCAGGCGTAGAGAGTGTCTTAAATGTGGTCGTAGATACACTACTTATGAACGTGTGGAGGAAGTTAGTTCAATGGTAATTAAAAAAGATGGTAGACACGAAAATTATCAACGCTGGAAGGTGAAGCAGGGGATAATCAAAGCAATTCATAAAAGGCCTATCAGTCTTGAACAGGTAGAAGCACTAATTGACGAGGTCGAAAAGACAGTATTCAATGCCGGTAAACAAGAAGTCACTTCCCGTGAGATAGGTGAAGCGGTTATTCAGAGACTTAAAAAATTAGATGAAGTTGCGTATGTTCGATTTGCGTCTGTATATCGTCAATTTAGAGATATAAATGAGTTTATGGATGAATTAAAAGGAATGTTGAGTACTTCAGGGAGTGTGGAAATAAATCCACCAAACAAAAATGTTTAATTTATAAAATTGAATAGACTCCTTACAAAAAAACATCATATCATAGCCCTTTCCCTTGGACGGTGTAGCACTTTCCCCATCCCCTGGTCCCCTTTTCCTTTTGCTGCACCGTCCTTTTATTTTAAAGAATTTAATATCAGGGATGGATAGCAATATGACTAAAAATAGACTTGTTAACGAAAATAGTGTATATCTACAGTTCCATGCAGAAGACCCAATAGACTGGTTTCCATGGTGTCAGGAGGCTTTTGAAAAAGCAAGGCGGGATGACAAGCCTATTTTTTTATCAATTGGCTATTCTGCATGTCACTGGTGTCATGTTATGCAGGAGGAATGTTTTAGGAACAGTGAAGTTGCTAACTTGCTCAATCAAAACTTTATATCTGTAAAAGTTGACCGTGAAGAGCATCCAGATATTGATGATATATACATGCATGCAGTAGTAAAAATGACAGGTTCAGGAGGCTGGCCTCTTTCTGTATTTCTCACACCCGATTTGAAGCCGTTCTTTGGTGGAACTTATTTTCCTCTTTATTCTGCCAATTCTCGTCCTGGTTTTATTGACATATTGAAATATATCCAAAAAATATGGTCAGAGAATCGGGAACAAATTGAAGGTATTAGTGCCAATTTAATGCAAACACTTCGGACACAATTAGCCTTACCCGCTCTACGCAGCGGGCAATATGATTTTCATCAACTTATACAACGCTCTGTTATTGTTTTATCTCAAAATTTTGATAGAGACAACACAGGTTGGGGATTAGGACCGAAATTCCCGCCAAATTTGACGCTTCCTTTCCTATTACACTATGCAGGGATTTATGAAGACATTACTGCAATGGAAATGGTGCAGAAGACGCTTATTACTATGGCTTTGTCAGGTTTGCAAGACCATGTAGGTGGTGGATTTTACAGGTATTGTATAGACCGTGTATGGCATGTGCCACATTTTGAAAAGATGCTTTATGATAATGCACTGCTGGCAAATGTATACCTTGAAACTTTTGCTTATACACAAATTGAATTTTATGAATTTGTGGCGCGAAACACCTTGAATTATATTTTGCGAGAATTGCAAAATCCTGATGGAGGCTTTGTTTCTTCACAGGACGCAGATGTTGAACATGTTGAAGGTAAATTCTATGTCTGGCAATTTAATGAAATCCAGCAGATTTTAGGCGATAGGGCAGAAGAGTTTTGCAAGTTTTTTGGTGTTGAACCTCAAGGAAATTGGCAGGAGGTATCAGTCGTAGGTAAAGAACTATTATCAGGAAAAAATATACTTGACCCTAAATATGCAGGCATGCTGTATAATGATTTGTCTAAGTGCATACAAAAATATTATGAACTTCAGCCACAATTGAAGCAACTATTTGCTGTTCGTGAAAGTAGGGTAAAACCAAATAAAGATAACAAATCTATAACCTCGTGGAATGCTCTTGCAATAAGTGCCTTTGTCCATGGCTGGGCTATGTGCCATAACAGCGAGGAATACCGCAAAATAGCAAACCAGACCGCAGAATACCTTTTCGATGATTATAAACATTATGGTTTCTTGCCACATATCTTGCATAACCCACAGATTGAAGGGCTTCTTGAAGATTATACTCTGTTTATACTTTCTCTATTAGACCTATATGAAATCACACTCGATTCTAATTGGCTTGAAAAAGCAGTGATTTTAATGGAAAGGACATTACAGGATTTTTATGATTCAGAGGGGATGGGTTTTTATCGCGTATCTCACAAAAATCGTATTGAGTATCCAATATCTTCAAAGCCTATTTTCGACCAGCAAGAGCCATCAGGAAATGCAAGTGCTATCCTTGCATTAGCAAAGTTAGGGCATATAGTCAATTCCGAATATCTGGATATGGCAGAACACTTATGTCAGGGATATTATAATTGGATTTGGCAAATGCCCGAAGCCTTTCCCGCATGGTTAGACGCTATTTTGTTTCTACAAAACGAACCAATTGAATGCACAATATTTTCAAAAGGATTAGAGTTCTTTCCTTATCCGATGTTAAAACAAATTTACCGTTCACAATATCCCTACTTTATTTTTAAGAAAAATATAGACCCCATAAACGAACCGAAGCAAGGTCTGGCTCAATTTTGCTATAACCATGTTTGCTCTGCTCACATTAACCAATTAGACGAAGTCATAACTGTCATCCTTAACCTTCGCAAGATAAAAAAGTAAGCCTAATCGGTAATGGTATATAGGTCCTATATGTCATATAAGACCTATTTCCCCTCTCTAAATTGCTTGTGTGAGACACAAACGACTCCACTTTGTTTATATTTATGCTGGCTTATGTTTTATAATCTACGGGAAGGAACTAACTACAATGGATAAAATGATTTTGCCCCAAAAATTGACAAAATTTTTACCCAAGCGGTCAAGGTATGACCATAAAGGGAAGTTTGGACATCTTTTTGCAATTGCGGGTTCGCGTTATTACACAGGTGCGGCAAAACTTTCTGCGTGTGCAGGTATGCGTTCGGGAGTAGGTCTTGTAACTCTGGGAGTCCCATGTTCAATAATTGATACTATTGCAAGTAGTTTGATGGAGATTATTTTTTATCCGCTGCCCGCAACAAATGAAGGCTCTTTTGCTGAAGAGGGAGCAGAACAGGCAATCCAGTTTTCGCAAGATAAGGAAGCAGTGCTTCTGGGTCCAGGATTAAGTAGAAATTCGTCAACTGTGAATTTTGTAAGAAAAGTATTTTTAGGTATAAAAGTTCCACTTGTCCTTGATGCTGATGGACTGAATGCAATTAGTGAAGAGCCCGAGATTTTGACAGGACGAAAAGGAATAACTGTTCTAACACCACATCCGGGAGAAATGTCTCGATTAATTAATAAATCAACAAAAGAGATTCAGCAGGAGAGGGAGCAATGTGCGGTGAATTTTGCTAAGCAGACAGGAACAGTGGTTGTGTTGAAAGGCCATCATACGGTTATTGCAAGCCCGGAAGGTGAATATGCAATCAACACTACGGGAAATCATGGTTTGTCCAAAGGTGGCACGGGTGATGTGCTTGCTGGTTTAATCGCTGGACTTCTGGCACAGGGTGTTTCAGCATATCAGGCGAGTCAATTAGGGGTATGGTTGCATGGTAGAGCAGGAGACCTTGCTGAACAGTCTTTGCATCCACGAAGTATGGCTGCGGGAGATTTGTTAGACTTTTTACATTATGCGTGGAGGGAGTTAGACCCAGAGCCTTATGATAAGACTTAAAGATATAGGTGAGTTAAAATTTATTAAAAGGATTGAGGGACTTATTCCGTCATCTGCGAATAAGGATGTTGTCGTATCTCTGGGGGATGATTGTGCGGTTGTGAGAGATGGAACATCATTAATTTTACTGTCATCGGATATATCCATAGAAAATGTGCACTTTCTTTCAGATGTATTTCCACCATCAGCAATAGGCTGGAGATCTATGGCTTCGGCGTGGAGCGATATCGCTGCAATGGGGGGAGAACCATGTTGGGCACTAGTGTCCTGGTCCCTTCCTGAATATATTACAGTCCACAGAGCAGAGGCAATTTTTCAAGGTATGTTAAAGGCAACGGAATTTGTAAATGGGACGATTATTGGCGGTGACACAACTGCGTCTAATGATAACATTATTATAGATGTAACCGTGATAGGAAAGCCTGTAAATGGTAGATATATTACCCGTTCTGGTGCAAAGGAAGGTGATATAATTGCAGTTACAGGGACATTAGGAAATTCGGCAGGAGGATTGGCAGCGTTGAAACAAGGATTGCCTGAATGTGGTTTATGGCGTTCCCATTGGTATCCCATTCCACGAATTGAGGAGGGGAAGTGGTTGTGTGAAATGGGTTCGGTAAATGCCATGATTGATATTAGTGATGGGCTTATTATTGATGCAGGGCATATTGCAGAAATGTCGCAAGTAGGGATAAATATTCATAAGCAAGATATACCTATTTCTGAGGAGTTGACCGATTTTTGTAGAAAATATAATTTGAATATAGACGATTTCATTCTTGGTGGTGGTGAAGAATATCAGTTGCTTGTTTCAATTCCTCAGGAAAAATGGGAATATGTCAGAACTGAATTTAATACCAGATTTCCTTGCTCTATAACTGCAATAGGACGAGTAACCAATGATTGGCAGGGTATCCGTATTGATGATACAATTCCAACTATAAAAGGTTATGAACATTTTGTATAGATTGAAAATCCTAAATATTTAAATAGTCATTTCGAGAACGGTCTTATAGACTTCTTCAGGGGTAATTTTGTGAAGTGCTTCTTGTGCTTGTTGGAGGGACATTTTTTTGGGAAAGGGAACAGGACCTCTGTATAAGGTGCGATAATGAGGACCAGAAGGTGCATGCTGCTCAGGATTTGTGCCTCCAAAGATGCAAATTGCAGGCTGATAAAGTAGCCATGCCAGGTGCATGGGACCTGTATCTCCTGAAATAAACAGGGAAGCATGGGAAATTAATGAAGCCAGATGTTTCAATGATGGCAATTCTGGAGCAATGAGAACAGGCCGAGACATTTTTTTTACAACTTGTTTGACTATATTAAGTTGTCCAGGACCCCAGGTAAGGAGAACCTCAAACCTACCATCTGCAATGAGTAAGTCGGCTAACTGTGCAAAGTATTCAAGAGACCATTGTTTTTCAAGCCGTTCCACAGGAGGATGAATTATTATTAGTTTCTTATTTGTTTCACAGATGTTTTGTAATAAGCGTTGAATTTCTTCTTCAATATCATCTGGAATAAGCATTCCTATCCAGTGTTCAATTTTTTCTGCACCTACTGACCGGGCAAGGATAAAATTTTCTTCTACTCGTGAAAGGTTTTTATCCTTTGGTAATGCGATAAGATGATTTGCAAAAATGTGGCTGAGTTCTTGTGCTCGAGGTGGTGCAAAAGAGAAGCGATAAGGGGCTCTGGATGCAAATGAGATAAATCCACTCTTCAAAATTCCGTGAAAGTCAATTACAAGGTCGTATTTATTTCCCCGTATCTGTTTGCATAATTCATAAAAGTTTTTGACAGAAGACCAGAGGTTTTTATCGCGTTCAAAGATAATACACTTATTTAATAAAGGATGTCCTGTAATAACCTCACTAGCTTTTTTTTCAACTACCCAATCTATCTCTGCTTCTGGATAAGCAATGTGAATTGCTTCCATCGCGGGGATAACGCGAATAACATCTCCGATTGCACTGAGACGAATAATTAAAATTTTCGATATGTTGTTTAACTGTGCAGTTTCCATGTAAGTCAAATTTTTATAAGTTTCTCAAATAATACCATAAGAAGGAGGATAGACTTATAATGCTATTAAAATATTTTGGAGAGTGCTACACTTTAAGCCTAAAATTTCTCTACTAACTGCTAAAAATTTGGAGAGGGTCATTTGTGCTTGTGATAGATGATACAATATCTCAAATTACTCTTATTTAAATCATCAAAACCTGATTTTGGGGGATGATAAATTATGCTCTTATTTAATTAAAAAGAAATAATAAAATTCTATATAGAATGGACTATTATTGTCTAGGAGAATTGCTATCTGGGAAACTGCTGTTCAATTATTTTTATTTCATATTGAGAAAATTAGTAATTTGATTTAGAAAAAGCAGAGGTTTTATTTAAAATTTATGGCTAATTTGGTGAGTTGTTGTTTGACCTTGTCGTCAATAGATTCTATGCCGGTGCAGGGAGCAATATATACAATACCTGCGGAACTACAGCCTGTAAATTCGATTGTATTTTTATACGCAAGCCCTAAAATATCAGCGTTGTTTTTAATCCCGCTGCCTGCGGTTACTATTAGTGCCGTAGTCTTACCTTCAATAAGCGAAGCATACGCATCTTCTTTCCCTTCTGATGGCAGTAGACAATACATACGGTCTATGAGTGCTTTCATTTGTGCAGGAAAACCCCACCAGAAAACAGGTGCAGAAAAAATAATGCCATCGGATTTAATCATTTCCTTAAAAACTAACATGGCATCATCATCTTTATTGGTACATAAATAAGAGCCTTCTCGTTTACACCATAAACACTCTTTACAACCTTCAATTGACAAAGAAGGCACATGGATATGTTTTATCTCATGGTTCATTTGTTTTAATTGTTCTTCAAGGTAATTGAGTGCATAAGCCGTATTTCCCTTTTTTCTCGGACTGCCTAATAGAGACAGAATTTTCATAAATAGACCTCTCCTTCATGCTATTCTAATAGTATTTTTTTGGATTATTAATATTTTGAAGAATCTTCGTCGTCTTCAATTACTTTGAAAGCCCATAAACAATGATGTTCTCTCGCCCAGATATCGCTAACTTTCCCACCAAAAATGGCTCGAAGGCTATGCGGAACTACGAAAGCAGCAAGATAAACATGAGCAATAAGCACCATAAGCATAATCAACGCAGCGATATCATGAATGGTGTAATATATCTCCTGGTTTGGAAAATGCAAGTTGCGGTTCAGAGCCATGACCACACCTGTTACTCCGCAAGTGCCAGCCGCAAGAATGGCGAGCCAGAACAGGATTTTCTGTCCTGCGTTAAATTTTCCAGCAGGAACATGTCCTTTAACTCCACCTAAATAGCCACCTGCTTTTAATATCCAGCGTAAGTCTCCTTTACCTGGAAACATGAATGCAACCCAGCAGAGGAATATAAGGACTACGCCAGCACAAGCAACATATCCGAACCAGGTATGCCAGACTCTTGCCCAGGGTCCTAATGGGTCATTTTGCCCTAACAAGAAGCAGAACCCGGTAAAGGCGAGAAAGACAATGGTAACCATTGCAACAGAATGTGATAATCTTTCATACCAGCGGAAACGCAGGACATTCGGTTTCCCTATTGGTGTCCCTTCTTTCTTGCCAATTAATATGTAATGTATAAGGATTATTAACAGTTGAAGAAGTATAAGCCATGCTGAATATTTTTTCAGAATATCTTCTCTAAATGCACCAAGTTTTAGATTGAAAATATCGTATCCCAGGGTGCTCCATAGCGGCACATATTGAGGTGTTCCTTCTTCTGTGAATGGGTCTGTAATAACTTTTTGCATAAAGAAAGGTGAATTTTCGGAGTGGCAATCAGTGCAGCCATTAGCACCATAGGCACGCGAAACAGGCTCAACCCCATGAGAAACAGTCCAATCCAGCGGTTTTGCCATAGCCATAATAGATGGATAAGATTTCGGGTCCACTATTTGCTCTATACTCGCTTCATAAGGATTGCAAAGTCGCATTTCCACAGGTGTCCACACTTTCTTTGGCTTATCCCAACTAAACTCGCCTAATTCCTCTTTCTCTTCAAATCTTGTAATTGCGATAAAAGGCTTATTCTCGCCGATACGCTCCATGTCTATAAATTCTTGTTCATACGGATTCTCTCCACCTTTAATAGTCACATGGAAAATGGTAGTTCCTCTCAGGTAATATAGGTCTTTATCGCGGAGGGTAGGAATATTCTGTTTCAAAGCCCAGGCAAATAGCCCAATTTCTTCTTTCGAGTTTACCTCTGGAAATGTATCATTATTGTCATCGTATATTCTTAGCGGTTTTACATCAGAAGCAGAATATGCTTTTACTTTTTCACGGATTGCAGTTTTCAGGTCTTCTTCTAATCCTGCTATTATCTTTACTTCATCAGCAGTTTTTCTACGAAGTGCAGTTTCAAGTGGAGGTGTTGTTTGTGCTTGTAATGCACCTGTATTTTCAGGAGAAGCATTGCTAGCAATTTGTTTAAATGGATTTTCAGGCAATGCAGGAGAGGTCTGCCCATTTTGAGGTTGTGAAGGATATAATTGGAAACTATATTCTTGTGAAGTAAGCCAATTGTATGTTTTTTCCATATCTTTCATAAATACAGGTCGGACTTCTTCACCATCAAGATACACCCAAAAGGCAGAAACCTGTCTATGTTGAGCATAAATCTTGTTATCTGCTTTGCTTCGTCCTAAACCGAATTGGGATTCAATAATTGTAGCACCGGGTCGTTTAGGTTGTAATGTGGTTTTCAATTCTCTAATCTGTCCTGCGTCATACGCATAAGCCTTATTTCTAAAGACTACAACTGGAAATGCCTCCTGAGCAGGACGGAATAGTTGTGATAATGTGATGAGCATCAGTCCACGAGCTTCTGAATTTTCAAGTCCCTGTTTCTGTTGGATAAAGTCTCCAATCTTAATTGTCCCTTCAGGAAGGTCGGTAAAAAAGGCGTCTTTAAATAATTTGCGGATAGTATCCTCTTTGGAAACGGTATACTCTTTTGCTTGTTGTAATTGTTCTTTTGTATATGGAAAGATAAGATTTGCGTCATCTCTACTTCGAGTCCAGCCCCAGAAACCGCCAAATTCATACGCAGCAAGATAACTTATGTCCTGAGTTTCAGGGAGGGTCATTGCTTTTCCTGTTAGTGGGTCTATAATAGAAACAGGCAAGAATGGTCTATGGGTTATATGGCAAGCGGTGCAGTCAAGCCGTTCAAGATGTAGAGGAGGTAAGCCTTTGTGGGCTGCATAAGTTGCTCCCTTCTCTTGTTGATTGTGACACTGCTCACATGAGAGAGTAGTATTATCCAAATCATCGCGGACGGTCTGGTTAGAGGAATTCCCTTTGGCAAAGTTGTGCCGAATATCGCCATGATGACAGTCAATACATTTCAAGCCCTGTTCAACATGGACATCTTGCATATAAGAGGAATGCCATGAAATACCTCGTTTCTGAACGCTGGACATATCATGGCAAAACATACATTGACGGTCTGTCGGTCTACGAATATGCAGGCTGACTGTCCCATCGGCACGGAAAAGGCTCTTATTGTAATATACTTTGGGCTGTTGTCCATCAGCGGTAGAGCCCCAGACAAAGCCAAAACCTGCTGCTGCGGTTGAGGCATATTCAAAGTTCCACTTTTTAATTTGCTGTGCACGGGCAGAGTATTCATAGTCTTCAAGATGGCAAATAAAGCAGTCTGCTTCAAGAACGCCAGACTTTTCCCACGGCGATTCGAAATAATCCCCATCGCCAAATGTGCCAACTGTTGGATTTGTTTTCTTTACAATATCGTATCTTTTACCTGAGCGGTCATATTCCGCGGGACCTCCCCCAGGATGGCATACTCCGCAATTTTCTATCCAATCGAAAGGAGTCATATCCACCTGGTCGGGACTTTCAAAATGTTTGCCGACCAATTCTCGTTGATATAGAGACAACCATTTACCGAAAAGACCCGGACCTTTGTCTTTGGGTATTCCGCTATCAGGAGAAGATTCTGTATAAAGTTCATCTCGACCCATCTGAAAGTGATAACCATGAGTAATTTGTTCGTAGGGGTGGCACATACCGCATGTTTGTTTCGTGCTCACGGCTTGGGGAATGCCCTGTTGCTCAGGTGGTAGGTTTGGGTCCACAGGTGTCCCATCTGGATTTTTGGTAGGGTCAATAATATTTCCATCCTTATCCCGTAAATGGAATGGAGGACAGGAAAGTGGTAATGTGCGGATAATTTTTGCATTAGGAGCGCGATTAAAAAGCACGAGGTCCCTACCGATATATTTATCATAGTTCTCAATAATATTTTGTAATAGTTTTGATTTATCCGCAGCAAAGGTAAAAAGAGAGGTTAGAAAGATAAAAGTGAATATTAAATTGAGAAGGCACTTTTTCCACGATTTACTCATGGTCTTACTTTCTTTTTTATATATTTAAAGTTTGTTGTTCTTTTCTATAGTAAGCAAGATATATTGATTAACTCACCACAGAAGGGTCAGGAGTTGGAAAGTCAAATGTATATAAAGCGGGGTCTATTTCGACCATTCTTCTTTCTTCAATTGCCTGGAAAGCAGTTAGAGCCATAATAGTAGCACGCAAGCCAACCATCTGATTTGCTTTTGGAGTTCCACCTTCTTTGATGTCTTTGGCAAATCGAATAAATTGAAGTTGGTCAACTGAGCGTGTATTGTCAACAACGATGGGTTTTCCTTCTTGAAGTGCTTTGTTACTTAGTTTTAATGTGCCACCGGAAGTAATTACGGTTGCTGTTTGTTCTGCACTGCTGGATTCGCCCCAGGACACTTGAGAAGTTGCTTCAGGATAGAAGAAGCCACCTTCTTCACTTAATTCGAAAGCTCCTTCATCACCCTCAATAAGTTCATTACAACCCTTCTTTGCATTTGCCGTGATACTGGAGTAGGCTAATTGGACTGTATAAGGTTGATTGATGGCTATTTTATCTTGATTACTACTCCTTGCATTAATTGCACGATAGCCGCGATTCTCAGGGGTAATATCAAATTCATAAATGAGATTGATACTATCATGAATCTCACGACCATCTCTCCAATAATCCAGACTGCCGCAGCCATATACTCTGCGCGGCATTGCATCTAAGAACCATGAAACTATGTCTACTTGATGTGTTGCTAATTCTGTTAGAAGGCCTCGTGAAGATTCTTTGTAGAGCCGCCAATTCATGTGTCTTTCAAGGTCTTTAATGAAACGTGCTTCTTGCGAATTGAGTTTATGGTCTTTATTAATCGGGCGACGCCAATCATTATTACGATGCCATTGAGCGTCAATATGCACGATTCTTCCTATTGTGCCTTCGTTCCATGCCATCATGAGTGCTTTGTTGTAGAGCGGATTATATCTCCGCTGATGTCCTACTTGCACCCATTTGCCTGTTTCATGGCACTTTTTAACAATATCCCTCGCTTGTTCAATTTCATAGCACATTGTCTTCTCACAGAATACATATTTCCCTGCACTCAAACTATCCATAACCATAGAATAGTGCATATTTAAGGGTGTTGCAATAACGACTGCGTCCAATTCCTCTTTTGCCAACATTTCTTGATAATCATAATAGCCCTTAGGTTTGAACGCCGCTAATGCTTTCTGCCTCTGTTCCTCTGTTAATCCCTGACCGGGTTCAAGGGCAATGCCTGCATTAGAAATTTGTGCCAATTGGATTCCCAATTTTTGGTGGGGACCATACGCATCGCATACCGCTGTAATGACTATATCAGAAGCACCCATTAGTCCATCTTTGATATGAAAACTTCCCTGTCCACCACAACCTATGCAACCCACTCTAATCTTCTCATTTTGGGCATAGGAAAAAGGTGCTCTTCCTGCCATGACGACCAGACCTGTAGCAGCACTTGCAGTTTTAATAAAATTTCTTCTCGATACATTCGATTTCATAACTAATCCTCACTCTGTTTAAGGTTAATGTAAAGTTTATCTAATTTATTATTACTTTCTGACACAAGAAAAACTTTCAAATTTTGAAATTTATTACAATATTTCTTTGTTTTATCTATACCCATTACAAAAAACGATGTGCTTAATGCATCGCTCTCAGTAGCGCTTTTTGTAATAACTGTGGAACTGACAATATTATTATCAACAGGCAATCCAGTTTTCGGATTGAATATATGACCATACTTTTTACCATTTCGTTCCAGATATTGTTCGGAAACAGAAGAGGTAGAAAGTGATTCATTGCAGATTTCAAATTCTTCTATCTGCTCACTCTTATTATACGGAGAACGAATACCAATTTTCCAACCTGTCTGGTTAGGTGGAGGGTCTAATGCAATGATGGAACTGGTTCCTGCATGAAGCACAGCTGATTTTATCCCTTGTTCTTTCAAAATTCGAGCAGCACGGTCTAAAGCCAGACCTTTACCAATACCGCCAAAATTAAGTCGCATACCGGGAACGGTTAATTCAACCGTCTGATTCTCTTCATTAACTTTTACCTTGTCCATCCCTACTTTCTTTAATGCCTCTGCAATTTCCTCTTTCGATGGAAGAGCATCCCTATTTTTTTGTGAAAATCCCCAGAGGTCCAGCAATGGACCCACCGTAGGGTCAAAAGCACCATCCGTTTGCTCCCAGTATAACTTTGACCAGCGAATAACCTCAAACAAATCACCATTCACTTTCACTGCACCTAAACCAGCAGATTGATTTAATCGCGCCAGGTCATTATCAGGAAAATAATGACTTATGTGCTTTTCAAGCCTATGGATTGCTTCAATTGCAGGTTCACATAAATTACGAATATCCTCTTCAAGCATACCATCAGTAGGTGGATAGATTATAAATGCAAATTCAGTCCCCATCGAAGAAAAACGAAGTGTAACGGATTTCGTCGCTTCACCATACAAAACAGACGAAAGACAGAGCAACAAGAAAAATTTAAAAATTATAAAGGGACACCTTTTATCCAACATTGAAAACCTTTAATAAGAAACTACACTTGTGATTTTATTTAAAAAAATAAATGAAACCAGAAATTCAAATTATATAATATTATTACGAATTATATTTCCATTTCAAAAAGTTAGTTTCTTCTTGTATTTCATTTTCATAATTTTTTTGTTTTTTGGTTGGGTTTAGGGTTATATTGTTAGTTTCAAGGTTAATTTCTAATTTTAGAAGGGAAAAAACATGGAACGAAGAATTAGTTTTTGGTTATTAGTTTTATTTTTTTGTTTTATTGGGTCTTTTGTAGTGAGCAGTGAAGAGGTTCCGGAGTCGGCTTATTCTACGCCACTTATTAAGTTTTCGGGTCCATGGCAGTTTCATTTGCCAAAATCAGGTATCATACTGGTTCGAGATGACGAATTGGAGGCGTTATGTAATCCGGATGCTGAAATTAATATTAGTGTTACGCATGAGCCGAATATAACTACATTGCGAAAGATTTGTGAAAATGCTCAGGCAAGGGGTGTCCGAACTCTTACAATTGCGTTTGACCACTTTTTTGCTCAATATCGTCCGGGCCAAGAAAAACCTCGAGAATGGACACCGGATAAAACGGAATATATTGAACGAATAGCCAAAATAAGTCAATTTGCACAATCTTACGGTTTAGGACTGGATTTGAGTTTTCTTACTCCGTTGGAATTGGGAACAGAATATCAGAAGGAAACGGGAGAAAGTGGTGTATGGATGCACTTTGGAAAAGGACTACGCGACCCTGATACAGGAAAATATAGTGTTGAATTATGGAAACAGGAGCGGTGGGCAAATAACAAAGGTCCTATTGATATTGAGTTTATGGGCGTTCGGGTTTTTGCTTTCAATGAGACTACCTACGGGAGACAATATAAAGTAGTAGACCCGGCTCAGATGGTAGAAATTAGTGAGACTGCACAGGTCGAAGAGTATCCATCGTTGGTAATGAAACAGGGCAATTACAGAGCCACACGAATCCGTATTTACGGCAGTGGTGCAATTGAGAAATCAAAGGGCAGTCGTGTGCTCATTGTATTGCAGTATAAAACCCCTGAGATGGATTATTTCAGTGACAAAACCTTGCCCTATTTACAATCCCTTTGCGACCGATATATAAATGCAGGTGTTAAAATTAATGCTCTATACTCTGATGAAATGCACATTCAGCAAGATTGGGCTTACTTTAATCATCATGACTTAGGTTCTTTTGCCTTACGCTATGTAAGTCCAGGATTTCAAAAAGCCTTTGCACAAAAATATGGAGATAAGTATGCTGACTTTGCACGCTATCTAATCTATTTTGTTCAGGGACAGAATGTTTTTGTTAATGACCTTACCGCCCACGAACCTACACAGCATATTATATTCCCTGGTGTAGAAGGAATAATCAAAACATCGTTATTCCGTGCCCAATATTATCACTTCCTTCAAAATGGTGTTGTGGATTTATTCACGCAGGCGAAAAAATACCTTCAACAAAAAGTAGGTTATAAGTTAGAAGCACGGGCGCATGCAACCTGGGCAGAAAGTCCGACTTGTGATTTCTGGCGTTCTGAACGCTGCCTGAATAAAGTAAATTACGCTTATGAATATACATCCAATTTTATCTGGTCAAACACAGTTCATCAGGCAAGTTCTGCTTGCTATGATTATTTCAAGTGGGGTGATTTTTTGACAGGCAACGGAAATGACCATGCAGAAGGCGGATTTCTCGACCGCAATTATTTTGGGCTGGCGTTAGGTTGCTCCACAGGGGTTATCAATGATGTGCCGAATTCTTATTCAGCCCATTGGGGCATGCCTCAGGAAATTGCCAATCGCAGACAAGCCTTATGCGATGTCTATGGAAATGCTCCCTGGTTACCGTTCGCAATGGTTGAAGATTTTGAACACCGCGATACAGATGTCCTGTTCTTATACCCTATTGACCTTGTCGCTTTTGACGAACGATTCGGCAGTTGGATGGTGGAATATGGCTATGGCAATTATATAACCGCAGAGAAACTTATGGAATTAGGGACTTTTGAAAATGGAATCTGTCATGTAAAAAACCGTTCCTACAAAACTTTAGTATCGCTGTTTGAACCATTCCCACCTGAAGGTTTTATGGAGAAAATAGAAACCTTTGTTAATAGTGGCGGGAATCTTATCTGGATAGGTCCGCCTCCCTGCTACGATTTTGCAGGCAATTCCATACTTGATAAGTGGCAGGGACTTACCGGGACCACCATAACGCCAATGAGATTTTATGGCAATATAGCCGTTGGGATGGAGGTTGAATTCTCAGACCATATTTCACAACTACCTGCAATGACTGTGCTCACTGATTTTCCTGTGGACTATATCTATCCTGTTCAACCTTCCCAAGGCACTGCGACTCTCGCAACATGCAAAGGTAACATTGTTGGAACATGCAGACAAATAAATGCAGGGAAGGCAGTATTTTTAGGATTCCGTCCACGCGACAATCAAAGTGAAAGCCTTGGCAAAGAAACACGCTGGCTATTTGACATACTTTCCGCAATGAATGCTTATCCCCCTTCTGGAACTTTTCAAGATTACAATGATAATCCCGATTATCTATCCCGAAATACTCCTTACATGTTTTCTCGTTTTCCTAACGGAACTATTGCCGTTGCACCTCATTACAAGAATATTGAAGAAGGCTGGGAAGGTGGTTTTGCACGCAACAATGAAAAGGACGAGCAGATTGTAAAAGAACTCAATTTAAAACCCAATTCTGTTGAACTGACTGATTTTAAGGTCTGGGGACATACCGTTTCCTATCAAGGTCTCCGTGCAATGGCGTTCCGCATTTCCAACGGTGAACTATTGGCTTTTACTGGTGCTAACTCGAAAGAGATTAACATTGATGGAAAAATATTTGCTTATGCAGATAATCCTGTCGCCCTTATTGCCTGGGCACCTGTTCCACAGAATCGCTATGTCGAGAATGGAGCGATTGCTACCATCATGGCTAACGGAAATGGAAATATTTACATTCCCTTAAAACCTATACCGGGCAATATTTATGAAGTCATTGCAGAAGGTCCTACTCCAGGTAGTATTGGAGAAAGTATACAGACACAATACTCAGAAACAGATGCAAAACTAACAATTACCCTGACGCCAAATATATTAAATAGACTATTATATGTTGTCCCAAAACCTCAATAATCATGGCAATACAAGATATAAAAAAGTTTATTTCAATAATATTTTCCGAACCTGACTGGCTTCTCGCATGGAGAAATATGCTCTTCCCTGCATATTGTAAAAATTGTGATAGCCGATTAATTACAGAAGAAAATCCATTTTACTGTCCTGCCTGTTGGGCTACATTGCCACGAATTGAAAGACCTTTTTGCTCTTTATGTGGTGTTCCACATCCTGCCGCCATTGGCTTTGGCACGCGTTCCAATTTTCCATGCAAACAATGCCGAAACCATCCCAATCCTTATATAGAAAACATTCAAAGCCCTGTGGTATACAAAGGCATTGCTCGTGACGCCATCCTAACTTTCAAATTTGCAAAGCAGATATTGATGGCAGAGCCTCTTGGTGCTTTACTTCGAGAATGGATAGAGGTTGAGATGAGTGAACAAAAGTTTGAAATTATTGTCCCTGTCCCATTACACCCATTCCGCCTTAGACGAAGAGGATTTAACCAATCCCTTCTACTTGCCCAACAAATTGTAGACTCGTTCAGTGGAGCAAAAATAGTTGAAGCCCTGATACGGATTAGACCTACCTTAACCCAAACAGTGTTGTCCGTTCAAGAACGGAAGAAGAACATTCACGGAGCCTTTCAAGTCCGAAATCCTGATGAGGTAAAAGGTAAAAAAGTTCTTCTCATTGATGACATCGTAACAACAGCCACTACGGTAACAGAATGTGCCCGTGTTTTGAAACGAAGTGGTGCGGCTTCTATCCATGTCCTTTCCGTTGCCCGTGCTTCTGACCTACCTTCAATGGATAACATATTAGAGCCCTCAATATAATTAATTTACTACTGTCCCTAAAAATCCCATCGTGGAGAGGGTATCCTAATGGCAGTGAGGTAATTTTTTCTCCGTTGTTGCAAATATTACACCTCTTATTTGTAGGAAAGGAGTTCTATTATTTACTCTAATTCTATAAAATAAAATCCTATTCTACATGTTTCATGTTTCCTCCTCACTCTCTAATGTTGTATATATATCTGAACTTTTTCAATGTCTCAAAAATTCCTATAATACTTTTAGTAGACAACAGTGCAACAAGATATATATATCGAGAGAAATATCTATATGCAATATTTATCCATACTTGCAAAAATGATAAAGTGTTTATTTGTTATACTTACTATAAATTTGTAAGATTATAGTTTGTTTATGGAATTCGTAATAATAATTTATTAGGAGAAAACTAACATGTTGAGACAGAGAACGCAAAAAGTTCCGACGCGGTCAGAAGTGCCATTAGAATTTACCTGGGATTTAACACCTATATTTAAGAATGATGAAGAATGGGAGAAAGTCTATCAACATACAGAAAAGTTAATTCCAAAACTTCTCCAGTTCCATAAAAAATTGTCACAGTCACCGAAAATACTATATTCTTGCCTTGACCTTGAATATAAAATAAGTCGGGAGCTTGAACGATTATATATCTATGCAAATTTGAAGGTGTGTGAGGACATCACAAATATGAAATATCTTGCCATGGCAAAGCGTATCCAGCACTTAAATATGCTCCTAGCACAGGCAACGAGTTATATTGCACCCGAAATACGAAATATTCCCGACAAAAAATTTAATCTGTTTCTTGAAAGTAAGGAACTCACACCATATCGCTTTGCCCTCGAAAATTTGAGGAGATTTAAACCGCATATTTTATCTGAAAAGGAGGAACATCTACTTGCATTGCATACAGAAAGTTCAGGGAGTGCAGGCAAAATCTTTGAGCACTTGAATGACGCAGATCTGAAGTTTGGGATGATTATAGATGATAAGGGCAATAAGATAGAGTTGAGCCATGCGAACTTCCGTGTGTTTATGGAGCATAAAAATCGGGACATTCGGAAAAAAGCATTTTTCCAATATTACCGTGCCTACGAAGACCATGCAAATACCTTATCGGCGTCGCTTTCCTCGTCAGTGTTGGAAGATGTATTTCATACTCGGGCACGAAAGTATAAAACGACCCTTGAAGGTTCATTGTTTGAAGAAAATATTCCGACTTCTGTGTATCACAATTTACTTCAAACAGTAAAGGAAAACTTATCACCATTAGTAGACTATTTAGAATTACGCAAGCGGGTTTTGAATGTAAAGAGTCTGCATGCCTACGATTTGTTTGCTCCACTTATTGATACCCAACCCAGACACAAGAAATATGAAGAGGCAGTTAAAGATATAATAGAAGCATTAGCACCGTTGGGAGATGAATATACACGCACACTGGAAGCAGGTTTATTGAAACAGCGCTGGGTTGACCGCTATGAGAACAAAGGTAAACGAAGCGGTGCTTTATCCTGGGGCTGTTATCGTTGTCCACCGTATATGCTGATGAATTATAAAGATGAACTGGAAGATTCTGTGTTTACTCTGGTTCATGAAGCAGGACACTCTATGCATAGTTATTTTA
>DAOOVZ010000024.1:19755-24056 GCA_035370665.1 Candidatus Hydrogenedens sp. | reverse complement strand
TGGGATACTGGAAGAGAAAAGTTAAGTTAATACATACACCCCTTGAAAATGCATTAGAATCTTAAGCCCTTCCAATAACTTCTTACAACGGTTTATTTAGGTGTGGATTTGAATAGGGTGTTTAGTATAAAAGGTTTTCCCGGTGCAAAGCGAGATTTCATCTGAATCCTATTGACAGCAATTCCTAAAGGACGGTCATCTTTTGAGTTTGGGTCATACTGTTTAGGTATCCATGTGTGAGAATGAATTCCAAGTATAATAAAATTCTGTGTTTGTGGTGGAATTTTTACTGAAACCTTTTGAATCCCTTCCAAATCTCCTAACGATAGCAGTCGTTCGCCATTCAGGAGAATTCCGTTGTCTGTATGCTTTGCTTGTGGTGGTATATAGACATCCAAAATTAAAGTATATTCCTTCTCTGGTTGTATCGGTAGACGCACCAATGATTGCTGTTTCGACCAGCGTTTACAGGCTCCCGGCTCTTTCCACTCAGTCGCACTTTCCGCTCCGTACCAATTGCTCAAAAAAGGTCTATCTCCAACATTTCCTATTTCTAAAATATAATTTTTTAAATATTTCTTTTTGGGTAATTCAGGGGGCAGTTCGTTTAATGATAGTTGTGTATTTTTGCCTGCATGATTAATTACAAACAATCCACCTTCTGCTTGGTTCCCGGTAATGATTGCAGATTCAGTATCCTTGCCAATAACGGAATGTAATAGCCCTAATGCAAAGGTATTCCCTTGAAGTATCATTTTACCACGGTCTATCTGGACGGCAGGACTTCCATTACCATTTATATCCCATTGCCAAAAATTAGTGCCTATCACAGTGAGTTGTGCGTTTGCACTGCGGTGCCAGATACAACGGTCTAACGGTCCCCAGAAAGCACAATTCATCAGACTGATTTTACCATCACCGGAGTCGGGAAGTATTTCAATGCCTGCGGAATCAGTGCTTTCCCAGCGTCCGACAAATTCACCATTGGTAATCAATAATCCGTAGGGTTGCATACCTTCAACTAAAACTGCGCGTCGGCAACAGTCTGCACCGATACCTAAAAAACTACCATTACATCCACCTACTTTAGAACTGGAAAATTTATATCCAACGCCATAGCCGAAGCAGAAGGTATGCGTTACATACTGCCAATCTGTGCGTGCAAATTCAAAAGCCACGCCATTCTCGTTTATCCAGAGGCAATATGGGTCATCAGGTTTATATGATACACCAAAGGGCCAAAAATGGCAGTTCTCTACCCGCGATATGTCATAGCACGCATCTATGTATAACCCGCGAAATGAAGGATAACCAAAAACATTCCGAATCATCATTCTTGCGGAGCCCTGAAAATGTAGGGCTTCATAAGGATTAATAATGCAACAGTCGAGGACACCTACATCTACAACCTCTTTTGCACAAACAGTAGGTGGATAAGGGATAGGAGGTACATCATTGATTGACCACTCTGGATAGAGAATGATGATGCCGGATAGCGTTGCGTTATTTCCTGCTAATGTAATAAATGGTTCTGCTTCTGGCTGATTCCTCCCTGAATATGCATGCAGGACAGAACCTACAAGATTGGGCTTGTTGTGATAAGATGAGGTCGGCGGTGTCCGAAAAGTCCCCTGCAATGTTACACCAGCAGGAATTTTTAAATTTCCCATAATTTTATAAGTACCAGCAGGAACAAGAACAATACCTCCACCTATTTCGCTGGCTTTGTCCAGAGATTGTTGAAATGCTTGCGTCGCGTCCATAGAGCCGTCATTCTTTGCACCAAAATCTAATACATTCAGGGCATAATTGTCTATGTTCCCTTGCTCAACCGATAAGAACATAAAAGAAACCAACAGCAAAATAGGTGTCATTATTTTATCTCCTTAATATGGAATGTTTACATTGAAACCACTCATCATAACAATTTTATATATAGATAGGTCAAATTTTTTATTTTTATTTGTCAAGGCTTTAAATGAAGAGGAGAATATCTTTTTTATGTAAAAGAATAGGCACTCTGAATGTTTTACGCGCAGAGTGCCTATAAATTGCCGAATAAGAATGTAATTTATTTATTTGGCTCTGGCAGATACTTCACTTTTGATGGGAATATTTTGCGAAGAAGCGAATACCGTAAATTCGGAATGTAATTCGATTTTTCCGTTTCCACCTTTCGTTAGAGGAACATTTCTTTCTGATACATTATATCTTGCAATCATAAGAGAAACAGCATTATATTGCTGGTCTGTTGGCATAGGTAGTTGCTGTAGCAATTCTTTTGGAATTATATGAGAGCCATCGTCATTTACATAGCAATAGATAGTGCCCACTGTGATGATTTGTGTCTCTTCATTCCAAACTGAGGAAGAGATGGTAATAGAAACATAATTTCCATCAGGGTTTGTAGGTGGATTCCATGTAAAGACCATATCTATAGTCGGGTCAAACTCAAAAGAATTTCCACCATAAGTACCTGTGGTTATTTGAGGTGAGGTAACTACCGGAGGTTCTGGCATCTTTCCACTAACTGTGAAAGCAGATATATCTAATCCACCGGGCCAGGAGAAGGTGTATTCAATTTGCTCTGTATTGGTGTATAGGTCTTGATATGAGTCAGGGACGGCAGTAAACATGGAATACATTATAGGGCTAAGTATCTCTGGTATTTCTTGGCCATAAACATCTGCTCCTCTTAACATTCTAATAGTTATAGTATCAAATGAAAATGCGCCGGGACTTCCGGGGTCAAGGCCTGACCAATTAATCCCCTCCAAAAGGTCTGTCCATTCTTCACCTTCTTCATAATGATATTCTTGCTGTGTGATGGAGCATTGGTCATCTATATCGAGTAGGGTACTAGATGGAAAAGAAACAAAAAGGGCACTGGGAGAAATATAATATTGAGAAAATTTGACATAACTTTCTATTTTCTGTTGAGTTATTGTTATCACTCCTACATAAGAACCCTCCTGGGGGTATTCAACTATAATATCTGCTACGGTGCAGTTCCCTGCTGTGCAACTCGTATTCTCTTCTCCTATCACTGTAACGGGTGGGCGAGTCAATACAAAAACGGCGATAGGCACATTGGAAATTGCATTGAGGCAATAATTTCCCTCGTTATCCGTGGTCGTTTCTGTGCCTAAAGAGGAACGAACTACTGCATTTGGTACCGGTGTTCCATCATTATTTGTTACTTTTCCCTGAACACAGGAATCAAAATCGGCAGTGATTTCTCCTATGTTAATGCAATTACCTGTTTCACAAGAATTCCCGATACCCTTTGCGTTAACTTCTTCAATAAATACAGTGGTCCGAGCACCAGGTAATAAAACTTCAACTTTGACTGTTGAATTTCCTTTAACATTTACACAGAAGGAACCTGTATCATCTGTATATCCTGTGGTTATACCATTATAAGAAACTCCAATTGCATTGACAACTGCACCTGCGACAGGGTCTCCCTCGTCATTTTTGACAACACCTGTAATACAGGTCTTGTCTGTAATTGGAGCATCACAGTTCCACCAGGATAGATGTTGAATCTGTGCGGTATAATATTTCTTCCCACCTTCTTCAACAACAATGCCTGTGCCTGCTTGTATCCAGATTCCTTGTTCTTCATCAAAATACCATAAGGGGACTTCCTGTCCATTTGTCAATGGGGTATTGTCAGGCAGGGCAAGAGATATTTCTGCGGGATTATTTTGTTTTGCTGCCGTGTTCAGAACTAATTCCTCCCCATTTTGTTTAATGGTAAAATCAGCAAGAGCAAACGATTCCAATGAAACGAATTGTTCACCATCTTTTGTTTGGGCAAGGGCTCGGAATCCGCCGGGGAATGCTTTAACCTCACCCAGATTTGTTAAATCGAGTGGAGTTATATATACATCTACATCGCCAATTACAGGCTCACCTGACCCGGTAAATAAAGAGTTCGGAGGAAAGTTGATTTCATTTCCTACTTCATCAACAACTGTTCCACCCGATTCCGAATTTGAAAGGGTATCAACAAGTTTCTCTTGTATCAAGGTTACATTTACAGTAAGAGGTTTAACACTTCCAGTCTCAATCTGTATCGAGTAATTTGCATACCCTTCTTTGCTAACGAATAGAGTATAAGTTCCATCGGGAACATCATTAATGGTATATAAACCTGAAGGGTCGGAATACACCTTGAATGCCGTGTTTAATAACTCTATTCTTGCATAACCAATAGGGTTCTCCGAGATATTTTTTATCCAACCCATAATTGATACATTTGGCTCAATTTCCCCTTCTTGACTCCCTTCGGGTTC
>DAOOVZ010000024.1:0-19655 GCA_035370665.1 Candidatus Hydrogenedens sp. | reverse complement strand
CCCTTCTTGTGTACCCTCTGTTGTTCCTTCTGCAGTTCCTTCTTGATTACCTTCGAGTTCCCCTTCTTGTGTACCCTCTGTTGTTCCTTCTGCAGTTCCTTCTTGATTACCTTCGGGTTCCCCTTCTTGTGGTGATTCAACGGTCATTTTTACTTCAATAGACTTCTCCCCATCTTTAGGGCATTTAACGGTTAATGTTCCTGTGAAGTTTCCTGGTTGCAATCCATTGCGGGATACGGTAACAGTTATTGCTTTTTTGTCAGATGGTCCTTTACTCGTTCCCGCTTCTGGATTTACTGTTATCCAGTTATCCGATTTGGTAATCTGGAAATCCATAGTGGTAGAGTCCGATTTGTTCCAGACTTGAAAAGTTTTCTGTGTTTCCGAATTTCCAAAGTCCAATAATGTGGGTTCAACAACGACAACAGGTTTACAACCTTGCGCAGAAATTAAAATCACTGAACCTAAAAACAAAAAAAATAAATTTTTATAACTCATTTGCCTTCCTCCATAAATTGTTTTAAATTAATTTTACCTTGTTTATATACTATCATATATCTTCATTTTTTTCAACAATTATTTTAAATATTTAGAGAATTTTTATTTTATTTGGTTGGATTGATTTATAATAATAGAAAAAGTTTCATAAAAGTTGTTTTTAGGAAATAGGAGTGTTTTTATGCAGATTTATTATGTATTTCTTTATGGTGGACTTGTCATTATCAGCATACTTGTCTTTGCGGTCTATATTCTTCTTATCATGGGTGCGATAAAGGAATGTTGTTGGATACCAGGGCGAATCTCGCGCTTGCAGTTGGAAGGGGCAATAATTATGTTTTTAGGGACGGTAGGGAGGTGGATAGTGCTTGACCCGGCTATTGGTATTGAACGACTTCAAAGTGAGGATTGGACCTACTGGTTTAATCGAGGGGAGACAGGCTTATATCTTGTGGGACTTATACTTTTTGGACTGGGCTTCTTTTTATCTCGCAGACCCCGACCCGGACTAAAACCCTGGGATTCAGGAATCAAGCGTTGGGCAATAATGAGTTTAGTTGTGCTATTAGGTTTAGGTATACTACTCTGGTTTTATTTCAATGCTCGGTGGTTTAATTTCGCATGGGGATACTGGCGTGTGCTATTTAGCATAGCGTTGTATCCTTTTGCAATAGGGTATTTGAAACAGGAACGAGACCCTTCTGTTTTACCACCGGAAATTCCCGATTTAATCTAATGTTAAAATGAACATTTTTAGTGTCAATTTATAAAAAGGTAATAGGATTTATAAGATGGATAAAAAGTTAATAATAGGTATGCCCGCCGGTTCGTTAGCAGACCTGAACCGAGGTGGTAATTTAGTTAATCTACTCAAATTTGCAGGTTTCCCGACCAAAGGATATGACCAGGGAGGACCGACTTCTTTCCCGTTACATTCTTTTATGATGGGCTGGGATGGAAGACCGCAAGAGTTTGGCACACAATTGTCCATTGGTGAGATTGACCTTGCTATTGCCGGTGATGATTGGATTTTAGAACGAACATTAGAACTAAAAACAGAATATAACCAGGACTGTCCATTAAAAAGAGTGCTTGCACTTGGACGCGGTGCAGTCCGCCTGGTGATTATCTATAATCCGCAAAATTTAAATTTGTCTTATGATAAATGGTTTAAGAACTTATTAGAACAAAAAGCACTAATAACCATGGTCGCAGAAATGCCCTATATTGCTCTGGATTGGTTTCAGAAAAAAATAAAAACATTAGGATTTGAGGAGAAATTTAGAAATTATTCTATCCAGAAGTTTAAGACACCTCCGCGTATTCAGAACGGAATTGTTATTTATGAAGCCTGGGGTAAAACAGAAGCCAAAGTGTATCAGGGCTCTGTGGATTTTGGCTTGGAAACTACTCAATCAGGTTCTGCTATTCGCAATTATGGTCTGGAAATTGGTGAAGAAGTATTGCGTTCAGAATCGGCTGTGTATGTGCGTACTGATTTGATGAATTATAGGGAAAAATATAACATTGCAAAAATGTTTTTGCTAAATCTCTACGGTGCTATGCATGCGGAACGACGAGTCTTACTTTTCTTTAATGCCCCTACTGAGTCGGTTGAAAAAATCACTCAATACCTGAAAGAAAAGCACCTTTTTGCAGATGAACCTACTATCAATAAAGGAACAAATTTCGCGGAATTTAGTGTTCAGTTATGCATAGATGATAAAGCACTGCCTCTGGCTCTTGTGCGGTATGAACTTATGCTATTAGGTGCACGCTCATTAGAAACAGTGCCTCTGGAATCAAGCATTCCGGGCATGGAAGTTATTGATTTTTAATATATAGATTTATTTGGCAAAACACTCCTATAATATTTATCAGGATTAAATTATGGATGAACCCATCTCAAATCCGCGAGTTTCAGTGATTATTCCTTGCTATAATGAAGCAGAGAATATTCCCCTTCTGGTTCAGGGGATAGACTGCGTATTTAAAGAAAAATATAAGGCTGAATATGAATGTATACTGGTTAATGATGGTAGCACTGATTCAACTAAGGAGATTATAGAATCGCTGAAACCTACTTATCCAAATCTAATTTCTATTCATCTCAAAAAAAATTCAGGTCAATCGTATGCTCTCTGGACAGGGCTTAAAAACACACACGGCGATTATATTGTTATTCTTGATGGAGATTTACAAAACGACCCAAATGATATTCCTAAACTTTTGAATGAATTGAACAATGCAGATTTTGTTCAGGGCTATCGGCAATTACGGAAAGACAAATGGTTGCGTTCATGGATTAGTAGACAGGCGAACAAAATTATTCGCTGGATTTTAGAGACACCTGTGCATGATACGGGTTGCGCCTTAAAAGTTATGCGGAAACATTGCATTGAATATATTATCCCTTTCAATGGTTCACATCGCTATTATGCTTTTTTAGTGCACTCTGCTGGTTTTAGAGTCGTCGAACTGCCTGTGTCTCACTATCCACGAAAATATGGCACATCAAAATATACAATTTCAGGCCGTTTATTTAAGACGCTTTTTGATATTTTTGGTTTGTTCTGGTGGAAGAAACGAGTCCTTCGTAGGCATGAATAATCGTATACTATGCTTATTAATCCAATTACCTTATTCCAGAGAATATAATCAATAAATAACAATGGTTATAAAAACGGTAATATTTTTGAAGCAATTGGTTAGATTTTATAATTATTACAATGATTAGAATTCGATGTTCAAATCACCATGCCAGGGAATAAGGGTGGATATCCCTTCGTAGGTATGTATTTGATATGTTGAACCATCAAATTCGTATTGTAGTGATAACTCTGACAATTTATCCTGCATTAAATCAGGCAAATACGAAGGCATTAGATATTCTAATGATGGAGGATAAGAGCCATTATCCAGGGCATACCATTCAATAGCCAGAAAGAGTTTTGATAGGATAATCGTAGTTTGCGTATGTTTTCTATGTTGTTCCAATGGTGTATCAGGTGGAAAGATAATTTTTCGTAAATCTTCTAATGGATAATTTGATGTATCTGTTTCAGCATTTTCCTGAGGCAGACTTAAAAATTCATCCCATATAGATTGAAGTTCATTATCTGATATTTTACTTAACCAATCCTTCTCTTCAGGCTCTTGTAAAAAGTTCTGCAACCCTTGTCTTAGTGCAGGAATAGATGGAAATTCTGTTTGTGCCCATGCAGCAATCTGGCGATATTCATTATATTGGATTGTATTTTTATCTTGAACAACTTTTTCTGCCCTTGTGAGCAGGTTCATCCCCTCACGGAACTGTTGGGGTGCTAATAAATGTAGCCGTGCTAATTCTCGTAGTGCAATGTCCATAGATTCAATTGCAAACAGAGGAAGATGTGCCAATTTTCCATAAGCCTGCTTTTGGACTGATTCAGCAAATTGGAAGAGTGCATTAATATCCATAATCAAAGAATCATTAGGCTGTCGACTGCCAATCAGAATGTTCAAAACGAACAGTTCGAAAAAGTTCTGGAAAGGTTCAATCGGGAAAGGTATCTCACCAAGGATATTTGGAGATGGCAAAACACCGCGTTCGTAAGAAACACCTGAACGCCACAATTGAAAAGACTCTTGAAAATTAGTGAAGGTATTTATTATCTCATCAGGAATAGGATTTGCTGGTCCTGAGAGCAACAATTCCCATGTAGGTTGGAACGATAACAAATCGGAAGGCGGTAAAGTTTCCACTGCAAGCAAGTAATAATAAAAAGCGTCCATAGGCGTAAAATTGCGGGAATTATAATAAACAACTTGTTGCGTCTTTCGTTGTTCCTCATATCGGCTATACAGTAATTGAAATAGTTTCTTCTTCAAATCAATATTTACATTTGCTTTCAGTTCGGTTGCTGCTGGTTCAGAAATGCTCTTTGTTTGCTCTTGGGTAGGAGTAGTAGTGACTGCTTTACCTTCCCTGGATTCTTCTTGTGGTGGAGAAGTTTCAATACTTTGTTGGACGAGAGGCGAGTTTATTACAGAGGATTCAATATTTTCTGCCTTATTGGCTTTGTTTATGAAAATTATTAGAAGCAATAAGAACAAAATAGCAATAATGGCTAAACAGAATGAGATGAGAGGTGGTATCAGTCTCTTGATTTTCTTTCGTTGGACTTTAGTTGTCGGCAATTCCTGAGATGCTATTTCCTGTAAAAGTGTAATGATTGCGTCACTAAGTTGTGCGGGACAGGGTTCGTAAGCATTAGAAGAAAGTATCTGGGCAAGTTGGGGTGAACCCAAATTTATTTTTACTAAACTCAGGCTATGCCGAATATGTTCTATCCCCTTTGTAATTCTCTCTTCAATTTTCTCACGCGGCAATTTTAAATAAGACACAAGGTTTGCCGGTTCCTGTCCTTCAAGGATGTGTAGAATAAGGGGGTAAGAAAATTTTTCAGAGAGATTGGCAATAAGCACATCAATCCGTTTTTTTATATCATTCCACGAAACGGAAGAAACGGGTTCGGCAGGCATAGGTAAGGAATGAATAGCATCCACAGATTCACGAGTCGCTTCACGGTGAAGATATACCGCAATAGGGACGGAAGGAAAGTTATTAGATTCACATAATTTTTTAAAACAATTCTTTGCTATTTCAGTGGCAATTTCAGGGTCATTCGTTAACCGCATCGCAACCCCATAGACCATTCCACCGTGGCGTGATACCAATTCAGAAATTGCAGCCTTATCTCGTTGGTATATCCACAGGTCAAGGCATTGGTCATCAGTTGGTTGCATATTTGTCTATATACTTTCCTAACAGTTTTAAGTTGCATATCTATTTTACCGAAAACAGCAAAGAAACAAAAATGGAGAAGTATCGTTTTTCACAGTCCTAATTCAATTTGCATTTTTTCGAGGTCAAGCATTTTATCACGATAAACGGCTGCCTCTTCAAAATCCATTCGCTCTGCACATTCAAACATTAATTGACGATACTTTTCAATTTCACGCGGTATATCCTCTGGTAAAACTGTATATTCTTCTGCTTGTTCTGCTACCTTTAATCGCTTTTGATTACTTCGGACTCGGGCTTGTGGAACAATATTGGGTATAGGCTTTTGAATAGTGCGTGGTGTGATTTTATATTTATGATTATAACTTAATTGTTTCTTCCGCCTTCGTTCCATTTCGCCTATGGCAGATTTCATGGAAAATGTTTGCCGGTCTGCATACATAATTACCTTTCCGTTGATATTTCTCGCAGCACGACCACAAGTCTGGATAAGGCTTGTTTCAGAACGGAGATAGCCTTCCTTATCAGCGTCAAGTATAGCCACAAGCGAAACCTCAGGAATGTCCAGACCCTCCCGTAGCAGGTTAATGCCAACTAGAACATCGAATTCACCACGACGCAGGTCGCGAATAAGTTCAATTCGTTCAAGTGTCTCTACATCGGAGTGCATATATCGGACACGCAAACCCAACTTACGATAGTATTCCGTCAGTTCTTCAGCCATACGCTTTGTAAGTGTTGTTACGAGAACACGCTCTCCTTTTTCAACCCGCTTTTGAATCTCATCAAGCAAATCTTGAACCTGATTTTGTGCAGGTCGGACTTCTACAATTGGGTCAACTAAACCGGTGGGACGAACTACCTGCTCTACCACAACACCTCCTGCTTCCTTCACTTCAAACTCACTCGGCGTAGCACTGACATAAATAACCTGATTTACTCGTTTCATAAACTCATCAAAGGTCAATGGGCGATTATCCCTTGCCGATGGTAGACGGAAACCGTAGGCAATTAACTGGTCCTTACGCGAACGGTCTCCGTGATACATAGCACGAACCTGCGGTATAGAAATGTGACTTTCATCTATCACCATCAGAAAATCCTCAGGGAAATAATTCAACAAAGTATAGGGAGGTTCACCCGGCATACGACCGTCAAGGTGGCGTGAATAGTTTTCAATCCCTGAGCAATAACCTAATTCACGAAGCATTTCTATATCATATCTAGTCCGCTGTTCCAATCGCTGAGCATACAGCACTTGATTATCTGCGTAAAGTTCCTTTAACCTTTCGGTTAATTCATGTTCAATCCCTGTGATGGCTCGTTCCAGAGCGTCCTGCGTCGTTGCATAATGGCTGCCGGGATAAATCTCCGCATATCGTAAACGACGATAAGTAATTCCACGCAACGGGTCAATCTCAATCAAATTGTCAATCTCATCTCCAAAATACTCAATGCGAATTGCTCGTTCTGTTTCATAAGCAGGAAACACATCCACCGTATCTCCACGCACCCGAAAAGTGCCCCGGTAAAAATCAATATCATTACGACTATATTGCATAGCAACTAACGATTCCAACAATTTATCGCGTGGCATATCCTCGCCGGGGTGAAGTTCAACACGCATCTGGCTATAATTCTCCGGTGAACCAATACCATAAATACATGAGACAGATGCTACAATAATACAATCACGGCGAGTTAAAAGTGACCGCGTTGCAGAATGACGCATCTTATCAATTTCATCATTAATAGACGCGTCTTTCTCTATATAAGTATCTGTGGCAGGGATATACGCCTCAGGCTGATAGTAATCATAATAACTAACAAAATATTCAATTGCGTTATGTGGGAACAATTGCTTGAACTCACCATAAAGTTGTGCCGCTAAAATCTTGTTGGGCGCGAGAACCAGAGTAGGGCGATTCACTTCTGCAATTACATTTGCAATGGTAAAGGTTTTGCCTGAGCCTGTAACGCCCAACAAAACCTGACTACGCATGCCAGAGTTCAATCCTTCAACTAATGAGCAAATAGCCTCTGGCTGGTCACCTGCTGGTTTATAAGAACTAACTAATTGAAACTTTTCCATATTACTTACAAAGCAGTTAATTATTGCCTCTCATAATTATAAAACATGACTGAGCAATAAAGGTGTATCTTTTTATAGCCACTTTTTTATTAATTGCGATAAGATTAACCTTCAATAGTTTTACGCAATTCTTTTAGATATTTTACACTGTATTCCGCCTGGGCAACTGTTCCGCATTCTACACTCATAACTATATCGCGTGGTGCTTTTTTCAAGATGGTCATTACTTTTTTCCAATCAATCACACCTTCACCACAAGCACAACCGACAGGCGTTCCTGTTACCTTTCCTCTTTCAGTTGATGCTTGTTGAACAGCAATATCCTTTGCGTGTAGATGAACTAATCTGTCGCTGACATGCTCTAACCAGGCAATTGGGTCCTCTCCGCATAGGAAACCGTTCCCTGTGTCAAAATTGATTCCTAAAATAGGTGATTTTACAAGGGAATAGATTTTATCCAATCCTTCTGGTGATTTACTGTATTGCTGATGTGGTTCAAGTCCAATTAATATTTTGCGTGGCTCTGCTACTGCACATGCTTCACCGAGCACATATCTTATCAACACATAGTCCTCTTCTTCGGTGGTCCATTTGGCTTTATGTCCTTCATCTGTGTTTACCACAGGTGCACCACACTCATAAGCAAATCGTACTGCCTGCTTCAAATATTCTGTGCTGACTTCTGGCTTACATAATGGGGAATGCGAAGATAGACCTGATAGTTTTATCCCTGCATTATCGCATGCCCTTTTTATTCGGTAAGGGTCATCAAGTAAAGATACGCTGTGGAAATAGCCTGCTTCGCTAAGTAGTTCTCTACCCAGGTGAACCATTGGCTCAACATACTCATAGCCTAACTCTGCTGCTTTATCCACACCCCATTCAAAGGGCTTGTCCTCATGACGAACAAATTCCATATTAACACCAATGCCAATCTTACCCATAAGTTCATCCTTTCTCGTTTGTTTATTCGGTTATAACATTACAGGACCTTTTCCATCCTCGTAGGTTATCATCTTGTTATTCTTCCAGGAAAGCATGCTCATAATTAATACTGTTTGCACACGGAACGCAAGGTCAACTGGACTTAATGTGTTTTTATCCTTACGCATGCAGCAATCAATAAAACTTCTCAAATAATCAACCAGATTTTCACTCTTCTGAATAGGTATTCTTTCTGGTTCCTTTGCTTTCAGTGCCTCTAAGGGCCAATATACAATATCATCTCCGTCCATAGTCAATGTTCCTTCCCAGCCTCGTATTACAGGCACGCGATTTTGTCCACGAATTTGTGTCCCCTGATACTCATTTGCCTGAGTTCCCATTATAGTCAAATCTATTTTTTCTGGATAATTAACAAGAATGTCGAAAGTATCGGGTATTTCTCTCTCCTCATATCTCAATTTACCACCTATTCCCACAACAATTTTGGGCATCTTTACACCGAGCATGTAGGCGACAGGGGTCAAGACATGTGGATACAAATCTGTGGACATTCCCCCTGCATAATCTTCATACATACGCCAGCGGAAAAAGCGACTCACATCGAAGTCGCGTTTTGGTGCATCGCCCAAGAAGGCTTCCCAGTTTAAATCTGGACCTGGTTTGGCATTTGGGTCATCAATGGGCATACCCCGTTCACCCCAATCACCCACACGGAAATAGCCACATTCCACATGAATAGGCTGACCTATCTTTCCCTGCTGTATCAAATCCCTTATCTGCTTGAAGGCGCTGTCGGACATGGCTTGTGTGCCTATCTGAAAAACGCTATCAGACTGCATTACTGTTTCTGTCATTTGTTTCGCTAATTCCCATTGACGCCAATGGGTCATTGGCTTTTCACAATATACATGCTTACCCGCTTTAACAGCGTCAATTGTCTGTGGTGCGTGATGATGGTCTGGTGTAGCAATAAATACCACATCCACATCTTTATCGTTAAGCAATTCACGATGGTCAGAATATTTCTTTGCACTATAAGCATCTGCTAACTTATCAAGTCGTGGACGATATACATCGCAGAAAGCGACGAACTGGACTGTCTTGTCCTCATCTTGTAAATGCTTGATTACTTGCGATAGATAGGAACCACGACCTCCACAGCCGATAACCCCTACTCCCAAACGATTGTTTTGAGCCATTGAACTTCTCACTGCGGAAACACTTGCCGTAGCGATAAGTCCTGTTGCTGTGGTTTTCATAAAATTCCTGCGGCTAATTCCTCGATTTTTGTTGATTGATATTTGTTCCATAATTTTCTCCTTACCTTAAATTTTTATTTATTTCCAAAAACTGCTTACATTTTCAGCAACTTTCCCTAAATATTCTTTCGACTTTTCTCCATCCCACAAAACAAGGATATGGTTAAACAATACCTTCTCTTTAGGTTTAACTTCAAGAGGCTCTTTCCAAAAATTTCGTGTAGCAGAAATATACACAAAAGGTATCCTCATTGTAAACCAACGAGGTGGAAAACGAACACTTTTTGTTGAGTCTACAATAAGCAATGTAAAAGTTCCTACATCATTTTTCACAACCATTGCACACCATGGAGAATCACGAAGATATTCATCACCTCGAACATTCTCCAGATTTTCTTCGGTTAAACTGATTATTTCCACTTTCTCTGGCGGCGTTTCGATAAGCCTTGCACCCAGTCCAAAGTAATGATGTCCTGTAAGTTTGACAATTTGCGATTCAGAAGGATTTTCAAGCAATGTATTCCATAACAGAACATTTGCATTCTCCTGTTGCCAATAGCCAGTAGCAATTTCCCGTGTCTCTATAAGTTTTGGCTGTTCTTGTTCAGGACTTTTCCAATTCAACTGTTCAACAAAAGAAGCCAGTGGAATAGGTGCAGCAGACTGAATATTTAAGTCAGAAAATTTCTGATGTAATTCCGAACCGCTTTTATCAACTTCTTCCCAAAAATTAGTGTCATCTACGCCAACCGCAAACATTAGTCCGTGATGATGCAAATGTCCTGACGGTGCATCTTCAAGCACTTGTAATCCAGAAGGTGTATAGAGTTCCTTAACATACGGCTTAAATGGAACTTTGCTATAGTGATAATCCGCTATTTTCCGGGGTCCATACAAAACTGATAAATATTCCTCATTGAAGGAAATATTCATTCTTTCAGCAAAAATACTATTACAAAAGGTGAAAAATATACTTATAATAACCACAAAATAACACTTTCTCACTTTCTATTCCTCCATATTAAATAAAAATTTTATTTGTCTGTATTATAAATCATATTTTAATAAAAAAATATACAATTCAGAAAAACTGGATAAAGGAAAAGTCATAAAATATAACTTTGTGACATTTATTAAAAAGATAGCAACATTTGCCAGATAAATGAGTAACCATGTGCCTCTACGGCGTTCCAGATTTGTTCAACAATAAGTTCATCCCCTTTAATCTGAGACATTTCTTTTCGTTTTTCCTCCCAGGGCATACAGACTCCAGCAGGAGGGTAGCACGACAACCATGCTGATTTCTCTTCTTCTGCTTCGTCTTCGATTGGTGTCTCTATTTCTCCATTCAAAATATTACCGACCTCTGACCAGCCTGTGCCGTCATACATACCATACTCTCGTGTCGTTTCCGTCATTGCACGCATATTCTCAATATTTGCGTCGTTCTGGATAATAGCACTGGCATCCATAATATATCCGCCATCTTTCGCAAGCAACTTAATAAGTTTTTTGCATTGTTCCCGCACTTGTTGCGGTGTGCCAACCGTGAGCAAGGCATTGGGTAATCCACCGGATACACAAAACTTTTCTTTCAAAGTTTCAAAAACCTTTTCAGGTGAACTTCTATCAATGTGAAACACAATACTCTTCTCTGGCAATTCAGCAAAGGACTTCAAATGGTCATCCCAGTTCCCTTCTGCATAGAATAGAACCTGATGTCTTTCTTTCCATAATTCTTCAATAATAGGTTTCAGGGTAGACCAGTAATGAGATTTGAATTGCTCTGGTGTCACAAATGGTGTGCAACCGCGGTGCATCCAGAAACCAATAGGCACAAGTCGGTTCGGGTCTGCGGTTGCTCTTGCAACATAATACAAATGCGGCATAAGTGCCTCACATGCCTTTAATACTTTATCTGGCTGTGTGAGCAAATCCATAGTCAAGCCGATATAGCCCCGCAACTTATCGGCAAGAATATCTAATGGTGCCTTGAAAATACCAGAAATAGCAGAGACAGTTCCACATTCAGTTTTCAATCGTTCTACTTGTGGTCCGAAAGCGTAAAAATATTCATTCATTGCCATTGCAGTTTTAATCAATGCCTGATAACTTCTCGCTTTTGCCTGTCTACCTGGTTCTACGACCTCTGTGGAAATACGAGGTAACCATTTTTCATAAAGGAAATTTGTGGGGTCTGAAATTAATTCGTCATATTCATTTTCTTTCATAAATGCCTGGTCTTCGGGTGGCTCTTTGTATTGAAATCCCGTATTTGCGTCGAGGTCAATGCCGGGAATACCGTAATATTTCACACCGAGAGCATGCACCAATCCTGTCCAGACATAGACCATATTTGGCACAACGGCATCCCAATCGAAATCCTTTGCTGTCTGACAGACTGCATCAAAAGCGATGTGGTAGTCATGTGTTACTTGTTGGCATGTAAATCCGCAATACCGAGCAGTAAACTCCGCAGCAAAGGGACGAATAGGAACACAGTCTGGTTTTTCATTTTGCAACGCAGTTACATACCTTTTTAAGCGACTGTTATATTTTTCAATAATCGCATCCATCGGGTATATCCTTTATGTTACTTTTTCAAACCTTTTTATTATTAGATTATCTTTTTATATACATGTTTTGCAAAAAAAGAGACACTCCTCTTTTACAAGAAGAGTGCCTCTTTATATATACTTTTGAAAATGGATACTACGGATAAACTTGAATATTTATATTTTTGAATAACATATCAGTTGTTAGGTCATGCCCTTGAAGGTGAATTGTTCCTGCGGCAGGAACATAACCTTCTTTCCCATCTCCGCCTGGTTCCACAGGTCTTGTATCAAATAAATCAGAGACTAAATAGCCATTAAGCCAAACTGCCATATGATTTCCATCACAAACGATTGTCTTTGTAAACCATTCTTTATCATTGGGAACAACTTTGCGTGCTTCTTGCACTCCATAGATACCGCCAGTCCCAAAATCTACTGGCTTAGAGCGGTCATCTCCTATCCATTGGTTCTTTATTTGTGATTCATAGCCTTTCCAAAAGACTCCCTTAGGACCACGGAAAAACACGCCGCTATTTAATGCTTTCTTAGGGTTATCCCCATTAGCACATATATCTAATTGTAGGAGGAAATCTCTATATACGCCTGCTGTCTCAATCTGACCATTGCCTTTTTTTATATTTAAACAACCATCAACGACAGAGAATGTAGAATCATGTCCAGGAATTATGTCCCAACCTGTTAAATCTTTCCCATTAAACAAAGAACTTAATTGCACTGGTTTTAACTGAATAGACTTAACTTCAATCTGGGCATTCTTATCTTTATTCTGATATTTATGATACAGAATTCCAATATGCCCTTTGAGATTAGATACTTTCAATCCTTCTACGGGTTTCCCATTAACGGTTGCAGAGACATCTGTTCCCACTGCTTTTACATTAACTTCATATTCGCCGGGACCAGTTAAAATCACAGCGGCTCCGCCATTTTCAGAATAATGTCCATCAAACGGAACACGGAAAGCAAGACCGGTAGTTCCAGACTTTCCGCCAGAGATTTTTATTTTAGCCGACAGTTCAAAATTGGCAAATGAACTGGTTGTAGCCAGCCAGCCGCCAGAGCCCTCTGTGGCTGTGAGCACACCGTCTTTTACCGCCCAATTTGCATCTCCGAATTGGACCCACCCAAAAAGCGATTCACCATCAAACAAATTGAGTGGCTGACCTACTAAAATTTCCTGCGCAAAGGCAGAAAAACCGCATATTACTACCGCGGTAACGACTAATGAAAGGCAAAAATTACGCATACACTTTTCCTCCAATATAGGGTTGTTTTATGTTTTGACTGAAAAGCCTTTTTAACCGTTTTACAGTCCATATCGTATCATAATTGTATTAAAAAAATAAATTCTCAAAACTTTCCTTTATTCAAAAGTTATCATAAATTGAAAGATATGCGGCATAATTCCCCAATACCCTCTTTACATAGTTTCTTGTCTCGGTGAACGGAATATTTTCTATGAATTCATCCATGTCACTATATTTTTTCTTGCCAATCCATTTGTCAACATTTCCCGGACCTGCATTATACCCTGCTATCGCATACACAATATTTCCCTGAAAACGATTGAGCAAATAGTAGAAATAGGCAGAGCCTAATGCAATGTTGTATTCGGGATATTTCCACAATAAAGTGTCTACACTTGCCAAACGATTATCTTTTTTGGCAATCCATTGTGCTGTGCTCGGAATCAGTTGTAATAGACCCTTCGCACCTGCAGTAGAAATTACAGAGGTCCTGTAAGAACTTTCCTGCTTCATAATAGACCAAATCAAGAATGGTTTGACCCCCATCTGTTTTGACCATGAAACTACAAATTTGTGATAGGGCATTGGGAAAAAAATCTGGTTTTTTTGTTCATCTTTAATATTTGTCATTTCACGAGAATTATCTGAATAAATATAATCCCATACTACCTGTGCAACCCCTACATGAGATAGGAGTGTAAGCGTCCCTTTATCCCTTTTTCCTGAATTGCATTGCTCACATATAAAATAGGCAATCCATTCCTTTTCATCAACTCCTAATTGACTAAAATAATATAACCATTTTAGTTCTACATCTTCTCCTATCTTTTGCAGAATTGTATGTTCATCATTTGGAATATAACTACTAAATGGCAATGAAGAAACAGGGATATGCTTTAATGGAACGATTTTTCTTTTTATTGAACCATCGTGAAATGTTTTTATCAGTTTGTCTGCAGAGCGATGGACATAATAATCACCAATTTTCCCTTGAAGTGCCTTTTGATAACATTCCTTAGCCCTCTTCTTTTCACCTTGCTTTTCAAAAATGGAACCAGAGAGATATAAAGCACGCGTAAAATATGAAGATTGAGGATATTTATCCCCAATTTCTATAAAATAATTTTTAGACCTATCAACTTCACCTTTTTGATAAAACCAGAATCCTAATGAAAACAATGTATCGGGGACTTTTTTATGCTGCGGAAAATGTTCTAATAATGTTTGATAGTAAAATAGAACTTTTTTTTCCTCTTTCCTTTGTTCAGACTTTTGCCCTGCCCAATACAGATAATCTCCCGCATCAAAATTGACTGGAAAATCATAATCCATCGCAGCAAATATAATATCAGCAAGAGAATTCTTCTCTGACAGAATTAAGGACCGAAGAGCATATTCAAAAAGTAACGAAATGTATTCTGATTTCTTATTTTGTTTTACCTGTTCAATAAAAGCCTTGCCAACATCCTCAAAGATTTTCCATTCTTTAAGCAAATTTATAGGACCTAAATACACGGAGCATTTAGGCAATACTTGATTGGCTAGAATAAACCATGCTTCGGAAAGATAGCCACTTTTTAATAAATATCGTATGGCAAAGATTCTGTCTGCGTCTTCAGTAGAAAGACACAAATTCAGAAGTGCATTTTTTCTATACAAATTATAGCCACCGTAATTCACAACCTTTTGCAAACAAGCAGAGCCTTCTTTCTGAGAGTCTGCTGTTCTTATTAAAAAGGCACCACTATCATTTAAGAAAGAAACCATCCACCATGGCAAGAAAATACCTGGTTGAACCTGTTTATAATTTTCTGCCGCTAATGTGTCATTACCCTGTTTCTCATAAAATTTAGCATGATAAAAACGGGTAGGTAAATACCATGCAGTTTCTCGCTTACCCTTAGCCAAAAGTTGTTCTAATGTCTGTATCCCTTCTTCTATTTGACCTAAGGAATCCTTACATTGGGCAATCCGCAACTGCACAAATGGATAGAAATATTGTCCCTCAACCGCTATCTTTTCAAAACAGGCTAAAGCGGATTTATAATCTCCCTTTTCCTGCGCAAACACCCCATTCTTGAAATTATCTAAGATTTGCAAATCTTTAGAATTATAAAAATCTGTGCTGTATACCCAGCAGCAAAAATATAAAGAAATAGTAAAAATGTAGAAACTTTGTTTTAACATCTTAAATTATATTTCCCAAAATTCTATATTAAAAGTTCTATAATATATCCAAAAAGATTATGGAACACGGACAGGTTTGCCTAATTTTGCGGATTTCCACGCTGATTCTGTTACCTCTATTGTGCGTAGACCACATTCAGGCGGAACTTCGGGCTGTTCCCTGCCCAGGATACTCATAACGAAATTTAAATCAGGATTACTTTTCACTTTTGGGAGTTTAACCTTTATAGGGTTTCCAGATTTATCCTGCTGTAAAAGACCTAACCCCTGTCGAAGCATCAAAGCGCCTTTGCTTCCGACTATTGTATGGTCTTCATGCCACGCCGGAGCATTACCAATAACTGATAGATTTCCCAGAGCACCATGTTCAAATTTTAATGTCAACGCAGAATTGACATCTACCTTAACATCAAATTTCTCTATCCTTGCAAACACCTCACGAATCTTCAATCCCGTTATCCACATCATAATATCAACAATATGACTCCCCGAATCGTTCAATTGACCACCTCCCGAAAGTTTCGGATTCTGCCGCCAGGTATTGTGTGTCAGCCGAAGCCATTCCTGAGATAGCAGGGCTTGAACATATTGAACTTCTCCTATCACTCCTTTTTGAATCTGCTCACGCATATATCGGAACACTGATTCAAAATGCCGTTGATATGAAATCATCAATATTTTATTTACTTCCTTTGCTTTACTTATCACTCTTTTTGCTTCAGCAATCGAACAGACCATTGGCTTTTCAGTTAACACATGTAGATTTGAGTTCAGAGAATACATAATTTGTTCATAATGCAAGGTATGGGGGCTCAACACTATGACTGCATCCAAATCTTCTTTTTTAATCATATCCTTGTAGTCAGAATACACAGGCAAGCGGATAGACCCGGGACACTGCTTGTAAAACTGTTCCAATGATGCAGTGCTGGGCTCAGTTAAAGCCGCAAACTCTGCCTGTTTAATCAGCAAAAATCGTTGATAATGCAAAACTGCAATTCCGCCTGCACCTATAAACCCTACTCGAATCTTCCGTGCCATAGTTAATCATATCCTTATCATTTAATTATTAAATATCTCTGAAAAATAAATTATTGATATTAATTATAAAAGATAAAAGGTAAGGAAAACGAAATAAAGTAGTAGTAATTATATTAATATCATCCTGTCTGCTAAAAGATTTTGGGAATATCTCTAAATATTGAGATAGGCAATATAATATCTATTTTTGTATATATGTAAATATCTATTTGATTTATATATCTTGTCCCTATCAGAAATCAACCCAAGTAGCTTGTAATAAATAAATGCCAATATTTTTATTAGATAGAAATGTATATAACTATAAAAAAATGTGAATCCCTCCATATATTTCTATTGGAGGGACTCACAGGTTCATTTATGTTATGTTTAATTAATGTGAGGGTTTTTTAACTCTTTTTGTGCTAACGAATAAGAAACCTGAAACTAAACCAACCATCATTATATCGGCAAGTAACGAATTTCCAGAATCATCATTCGCACCGCAGGAAACGATAAAGCGGCGTTTCGTTTCTTCGCCTTCGCCTTCGCCTTCACCTTCGTTTTCTCCTTCACCCGGCGTAGGTTCATTCTTTAATATTTTAGGTGCTTTCGGGTCATCGAACATAGGAACATGAGCATACTTATCATTAATTCTTGCCTGGGCTAATACTAACCCTGCATCGCCACCTGCTCCTATCATCGTAAACTGAACTTTCAATAATTCAACTCCTCCACCTTTTACCCCTAAATTCTCTTCTCCCGCAGCACTTACTTTCAAACTACCATCAGAAGAATTCCAACTCAACGGTAAACCACTCGCACCAGAACCCAACTGAACACTGTTTACTTGTGCTAACTCTTTGTCAAAGTTCAATACCATATTGAAACCTGCTACATTGGAAACATTGTCCGCTAATACAGATATGGTCTTCTGCGAACCTGCTGAACCCGTTAAACTATCGCTTAACCAGACATTCACATTAACATCCGCTTTCTCTACATCTGATAAAATTGCCTCCGCTGCCATCGAACCTGAATCTGCAAGCCACATTATGTCCTGAACATATTCATCATAACTCTTGCTTAAACCTTTCACTCCCGGCGGTGTTATGTTCTTGCCTACTAACCAACGCTGAATCAAACTCGAATCTGCACTGTCTACTAACCCATCTAAATTTATATCTCCTGACTTCTTTAAACAATTATTACCAGACACCTTCTTTACCCAATAATCCAATATATACTGAGCATCCGCAGATTCTACAATGTAGTTATTATTCGCGTCTCCATGTATACAGCCGCCTGTAACACATAACTCACCATCTTCTAACTCCAAATCCAGAGGCGTGGTCGGTCCTGTTATAACATCATACAAACGCACACCATTGCCCGCTGCATCATCAGGAATAAGATGTAACGGTCCACATTGCGTCCCAGAAACAGATAGGTTTGGCTTCGCTATGATATTGAATAGAGTCCCCGAACCGTATAGACTGCCTGCTTCTACTCCTGACGCTGCTATACGAACACTAATCTTGTCTCCTTGTAGGGTTGCGTTTGCAGACATCATCATACCAACAGTGATACCTGATGGCTGAACATCTATTGTGCTCGGGTCTAATAACAAATTCGCAGGAAGTTCAGAATCTATCTGGATTGAAGTCGCTGATACATCATATACAGATTTAGAATTCACAGGAATACGAACTTGTATTTCTTGTGGGTCTTCTGGATTGCGTTCCCATAAGAACAAACCTGCATCTTTATAGTCTACTTCTTCAGGGAAGAACACTGTCAGCCACTGTCCCTTTACTTGCTCTGACGCTGGGGACAATTCTGTATATCTATCCACATCACTGACTGCCTGAAACGCATATTGATATAAAGTTGATGGTCTGACGGTCGTGTCTGTGTATTCCAAGCCTGCAATGTAGTTTTGGTATGGCTGAGATGACGGACTGTTTAACCGCTCCCAGGTAGTGCTACCTACTGTTCTACGATATACATTATATCCTGCAATATTATATTCAGGATTAGGTTCCCATGCGATACGGACACTACGCGGTCCACTATATACCTGTGGAGCAGCAATCGGCGTCTGGATATTACCCGGCTCTAAATTTACTGTCAAATTTGCACCTGAACTAACTGGCTGTTCTATTTTTGACTTGTATTTCCTCTTTGTAAAATCCAGACGATACGGTGGCTGTAATGTTCCCAAATCCGGGAATTCAAATCGTCCATTTGCATCGGTCACCACAGGTGCAGTGCTTGCCTTATCCGCAGCACTTATCTCTACCGTAACACCTTCAACAGGTTTTTTACTTATGCTGTTGATAACCTGTCCTTTGACTGTGTAAACTGCCTGCCCTTCTACATGAGAGACAAACACAGTGCTTACTAGCACTCCCATCAGTACTAACATTCCTGATAGAACTAAACCTTTTGTGAAAAATGTGTGTAAACCTACCTGCTTCATATACGCACTCCTTACAATTTTTAGTTTAACTGTTCACACTTTCAAGAGGAACTCTCTTTTTATTCCTCGCCCTCCCCATACAAGAGAGGACATAAATAATTATAAAATATAAAAAAATTTTTTGCTTTAAAAGTTTAAATTTTTTTATTCTCTAAATTGAGACAATTAATATAATAGAGACATCTAAAAAATATTTTTTGTTCTTACCAAACTTCATATTTATAGAATAAATATCCTATTACTCTCTTTGCGGACTTTGCGTCTTACCTGGCGACTTGGCGGTAAATTCTATGATTAATCCTGACCATTGTCACAGCCTTTTATCTTTTGGTTAATACAACACATTAGATTATCTTTTTACCGCAAAGGACGCAAAGAAAGACGCCATGGCCGCTACAATTTTAGTATATTTTTGCATTATCTCCGTTATATATCAGATTATTTTTAAAACAGGATTATAAAACACATAGACAAAAAAGTTCGTCCTATAAAAAATGAAATGAATGAAGAGAGTTATCAATACTTTTACATATCAACTAACTTAATTTTTCAAAGGTTTC
>DAOOVZ010000023.1:0-24177 GCA_035370665.1 Candidatus Hydrogenedens sp. | reverse complement strand
TTGTGCCACCTTTTGAGGATATGCCTTTCTGTTCTGTAAGTAGTGAAATAATAGGATGGGGTGTTTGCGGATTTACCTCTGTGGTATGTGCATCTTTTAGCCCCAGACAATTCCTGGCAATTTCAATCACAGCAACTTGCATTCCCAGACAGATACCAAAATAAGGAATATGATTTTCACGGGCAAACCTTGCTACATTAATTTTGCCTTCAATTCCACGAGTTCCAAAACCAGGTCCAATAAGAATACCATGATACCCTCGAAGTATATCTTCTGGCTTTTCCATGCCGGGTTCAAATCGTTCTGAATCAATCCATTCATATTTAACCTTGCAATTATTGGTAATCCCTGCATGCACGAACGCTTCATTGATACTTTTGTAAGCATCACTATGTCCAGTGTATTTTCCAATAGCAGCGATGTGCACTTCTTCCACTGCAGAAACCAGACGATTTACCATATTCGTCCATTCAGACAAGTCTCCTTCGCGTGTTTCTAAACCTAACATATTCAAAACAGTCACATCTAGGTCTTGTCTCTTAAAATTTAGTGGAATAGCGTATATAGGTGAAATATCCTGTGCATTGATGATAGCATTTTCAGGCACATCACAGAATAAAGCCACCTTTTGTCGTTGCTCCTTTTCAAGTTTATTTTTACCAGTTCGACAGACAATAATGTTAGGCTGGATACCAATATCGCGTAAGGCACGAACACTATGCTGGGTTGGCTTCGTTTTCAACTCATTTGCTGCTTCAATATATGGAACAAGGGTCACATGAATAAAACAGCAATTCTCGGGACCTATATCCAGTCGAAACTGTCTTAATGCTTCGAGAAATGGCAGACTTTCAATATCACCAACTGTTCCACCAATTTCTACAATAGCCAAATCAACATCATCTTCGTCTACGGTTAAGGCACGAATTCGACTTTTTATTTCATCAGTAATATGCGGTATGACCTGAACTGTTTTACCTAAATATGCCCCCTCGCGCTCTTTCTGAATCACTGTATTATAGATAGCACCTGTGGTAGCATTGCTGCGGCGAGATAATTTAGCATGAGTAAATCGTTGGTAATGTCCAAGGTCAAGGTCTGTCTCTGCTCCATCATCAGTAACAAAAACTTCACCATGCTCAAATGGATTCATTGTGCCCGGGTCAACATTAATATAAGGGTCCATCTTCATCATAGCGATTTTATAGCCACGCGATTCTAAAAGAAGTCCCAAACTCGCACACGCAATACCTTTACCAATTGAGGATACGACACCACCTGTTGTAAAAATATATTTCAAGTGTGATTTTGAATCAGCCATTTATCCTTCCCTCTCTTTAAATTTGAGAATTTTTTCAACTTGCACCAAATCTTCTGGTGTATCTACACCCAACGCTTCATAATTAGTTGGAACAACTGCTATCGAGTAACCATTTTCAAGCACTCTCAATTGTTCCAATTTCTCCAACTTCTCCAATTGTGTTTGAGGAAGTTTTGAGATATGAAGTAAAAATTTACGACGATATACATAAAGTCCTATGTGCTGCCAATATACCCCTTCAAGATTTTGTCGCTGTTCAACATCACGTATATAGGGAATAGGTAAACGTGAAAAATAAAGAGCCAGACCTTTTTGATTCATAACGACTTTTACTATATTCGGGTTTTGTATCCATGACAAATCTGTTATCTGCCGACATGCTGTTGACATTTGTATCTGCGGATTATTCAGCAAAGGTTGGATAGATGCATCAATACACTCCGGAGGAAGCAATGGCTCATCACCTTGAATATTAACAATAATATCTTCTGAGCGATTTTCTGCCACTTCTGCAATACGGTCCGTTCCGCTGGCATGGTCAGAACGCGTCATAACAACAGGCACGCCTAACGGCTCTAATGCTTCCCTAATTCTGTCATCATCCGTAGCCACAAGAACTTCGCCCACACATTTTGCTTTTCTTGCCTGTTGATATACATGATAAACTAACGGATAGCCACACAAATCTGCCAACATTTTTCCAGGGAATCGAGTAGAACCATAACGAGCAGGGATAACTACCAGCACGGAACTGTTTTCCTTTTCTGAGTCTCTACTTTTCTGTGACATTATTTAGCCCTCAATGTAATTCGGTTAGATAAAAAATGTCCTACAGTTCCAAACAACTAACGAGAATATATAAAAGGAAATAACCTTATCTTTTCCTATTCTGTTCTTATTAAATTAACACAATTTATAACTTGTGTTCAAAAATATTGGATTAGAAGTCAAAAATCATGTATTTATCAGGTTTTTATGCCCACTTATAACTTTATCTATAACATTTAATATATACAATAAAAACTAATATTTCCTCTTTACATATTAGATTTAAATAGAATCAAAAACATCATTGCCACATACAACAAGAGAAAAATATAAAACTGGCAAATCTTATTTTTTAGGATTGGGTTTTAAGCCTGCCTGTCGCAATTGTGCTTCTTGATATTGCTGATTACGAAGTAAATAGATTTCCTGTAATTGTGCAATGGAATTGTTCAGTAAACCTTCTTCTTTTGGAGAAAGGTTACCTTTTGTCTTGTCGCGTAATACCAAAAGCAAATCAATAAAAAATTGACCCTGTTCTAAATCAATAACAACCTGCTGAGTACCTTTTGGAGCAATTACTCCAAGGACAAGCATCGCATTAGTAGTTAAAATACCTACGAGTGCCTCAAATGAAGGGGTCAATGCTTCCTCATTGGATATTTCTTTATCTTCAGATGCCTCTGGATTTTTAGCCTTTTCTTCTTCTAACTTCTTTTGTAATTCTTCTTTTTCCCTCTGGACTTTTGCTTTCCAGTCCTCGTCAATTATTATCTTTTTCTCTTCTTCGCTCACGACCTTTCTCCCAATAAAATGTTAAATAAAATTTAAACCATCAAACTGGGAAAGAAAATAAAACTTTCCCAGTGATGATTTAAAATATTCTAATTACTTCTTGTTCTTATGACGATTCTGACGTCTCTTCTTCTTACGCTTGTGTTTATTAATTTTGTGCTTGCGAATTTTTCTTCCACCTGCCACGGATAATACTCCTTTTTTAATTTTTGAGTTATTTATCTTATAAAGTTACCGTCTACTTATTGTTAGCCACTGTTCATCGTCAACCCCATATTCTAATATATCTTCAGGACGGAAATAAATTGATATTTCACGCTCCGCTGATTCGGGCTTGTCAGAGGCATGAACAATGTTCATCTGCGTTATCAATGCGAAATCTCCTCTTATCGTACCCGGATTCGCTTTCAGTGGATTTGTATTTCCTATCATATTTCGAACCTGATTAATTGCGTCTTCTCCTTCCCATATCATCTGAATAGTAGGACCGGAACATATAAAGCGGATTAAACTTTCATAAAAGTCCTTCCCCTTATGTTCCTGATAATGTTCCTCTGCCTTTTCTTGGGTTAAAATCTGCATTTTCATAGCCACAAGCTTTAATCCACGCTTCTCAAAACGGCAAATACATTCTCCGATAAGTCTGCGCGCTATACCATCAGGTTTAATCATGACAAAGGTGCGCTCATTTGACATCAGGGGGGAACTCCTCGAAAAGAAAATTTACAAAAAAGGATTATATTATAAAACCTTTCTTTTATTCAAATTGGTGTATAAGTTTTATATATACTTTCAATATTTTATGTTCTTCAATAAACATTACTCAAAACATATAAAATCACACATATAAAGAATCGTTATCTTACTATTCATTTCTTTTGTTTATATCCTTCTATTCCGGGGCAGTAGTCGTCTTCGCTCATGTCGGGGCATGGATAGTAACCACCCATGTTGAAGAATTGTATCAGCCTTAATAATTCGCCTAAATCAATTGTCCAATCTTGCTCGTCATAGTCAGACGCATGTGGAGTGCATGTTTTGTCTCCGTCATAACCACCAACATAACCGTCTTCTGTTCCTGCCTCACAGTGATAACCACCCATATTGAAGAATTGTATCACTCGTAGCAGTTCATACAAATCTATCATTCCATTCCCATCCTGGTCAGCATTATGCGGTGGCATCTCTCCTTCTACTGAACCTTCACCTTCAACTACACCTTCGGCTGAATCTTCCGTAGTTCCTTCTGTCGTTCCTTCGATTGTTCCCTCTATTACTCCTTCCGAAGTCCCTTCCGTGATACCTTCAATCGTTCCTTCTATTTGACCTTCGTTAAATCCATCTTGAGTTCCTTCCATAATGCCTTCAATTGGACCTTCCACTGGGTCTTCAGGTAATCCTTCATCTGTTCCTTCAACTGAACCCTCTGTAATTCCTTCTGATGTCCCTTCTATTAGTCCCTCTATCATCCCTTCGGTTATCCCTTCAAATGTTCCCTCTCCCTCAACGATTCCTTCTGCACTCCCTTCACCTTCTGATGTGCCTTCTGGAACACCCTCACCTTCGGTTACCCCTTCAATTGAACCTTCCACTATGCCTTCAATAACCCCTTCTATCGTTCCTTCTGGACTGCCTTCACCTTCAGGCATACCTTCGACTACGCCTTCATTGGGTCCTTCTATATTTCCTTCTCCTATTCCTTCTCCGTCAGATGAGCCTTCTTGAGGGCATGGACCTGTGGAAACAGTTAAAGTTACTTTTGTCCCGGGAGAGACTGATGCTCCTGCTTGCGGAGATTGTGAAATTATATAATTCTTTGGAACAGAATTGTTACATTCACTTGTTATATTGCCCTGTGTTAAACCTGCGGAAGTAATGTCTGCGAGTGCTTGTTGGAGCACTTTACCCACTACATTGGGGACAGAAACATTTATTGGATTCCCTGTTATTAAAACATCATCAATGTTCCAGCCGGAATATGTTTCACTATAATCCGTAGGTCCCATTACCCAGCGTATAAGAAGTAAGGGCTGTCTGTTGGCAATAGATGAAAGATTAAAACTTTGTAAGGACCATGAAGTATCTTGAAATGAGTTCTCCGTATGTTCCCAGATAGTAGTCCATGTTGTTCCATTTGTGCTTACATCAATTCGTGCATTGTCATATTCAGATGATTCAATACCCAGCCAGCGGTAAAAGGAAAATGTTATATCTTTGAGTTTAGAACAGTCAATAGGATTGGTGATTAATACCTCTTCTCCCATGTCATTTTCGTAAGCACCGTTCAGATTGTAGCCATACACATATTGTCCTGTATATCCCGATGTTGGGTCGTCATCTAAACCTATGGGTTGACCAAAAGCCCAATTACCTGTCTTTTCCCAGTTTGGGTCTGTGTCAAATGAAAAGGAAATAGGAGCAGGATATGCCTTTTTGAGTTTGACATTAAAACTTTGAGTATTCTGGGTTGAGTTATTAGTAATGGAGAAGGACTTTGTATAAGTGCCGGGTTGAGTGGATTGTTGTGTAACTGTTAATTGAAGGGTAACGATTTCGCCAGGGCTTATCGTGCCAGAAGTAGGATTTAAGGCAATACTTTCATCAGTAGTAGAAGACCAGTTGATATTATATTCACTTGTATTTTCGAGTTGAATGGCAATAGAAATTGGAGAAATAAAATTGCTTGAACTGAGATAGAAGGATAGGTTTTGTTGAGGAGTAACCAACAGAGAGTCAGAAGGGTTGCCATATTCAATGTAATCTGCACCATAACCGATTTGTGCTGTGTCATATTCGATATAACCATAACCATTTTCGCCCCAATATTCGCCCCATGAATTCCTAATGATAAACACACCGTTTCCATAATTATCATCCCAGCCTACAATTACAACCTCATGGTCTACTGTTTCCTTTGATTCTGTATTGTCGTTGTAGATTCCTCCTTTATAGGCTAAAAAGGATTTGGGTGCTACCATAGCAGAGGTAATGGGTCCGTAACGGTATATAGCCGTTTTTAAGGCATCTATAGAAGGGATTCCCAGTGCACTACCTACATAATGCCAATCGTTAATAGTATAATGATGTGGTTTAGGACAACTACATGTTCCGTCATATCCCGTATAAGGATAGTCAGATTCAAATACAGCACCGTACCCACCACAACTGTCTGTCTTTGTGCCTTTGTGCCAGTCATGAGCAGATGTCCCGCCATCACATCCATACCAGAGTAAACCAGTGACACAGTCCACAAGCCATTGCTCTGACAAATCTATATTAATACCATCTTTGATTTTTATAGCACATTCGAGGACTCCTACTGTTGCAAAAGCCCAGCAGGAGCCACAAGATGAACCCTGGTCACGAATAGGTGGAAGTCCTCCGGGTATTTTCTCACGCCAGTCCCAACGAGATGGTAATTTTTCTGTGGGAACAATTGGTTTTGAAGTGTATCCTAATTCATCTAATAATTGTGGGTCTGGAGGAACATATCCAGTAAGTTCCTTAATATTCCTTTGTGTTGCAGATGTTTCGCCAATATCAAATGTCCAGCCGTTGATTATTGCTTGCTGTTTAAGTTCTTGAATGTCTTTTTGTGTCAACTGTGCTTGAACGGGTATAAGCGGAAAGGCTAAAAGGGTCAGAAAGATTAAGTTTTTGATAATGAAACAGCGACAATCCATTTTAATTACTCAGCATAAAAAAATTCTTCTCTTTATTTTACACTAAATCAGTTATGATTAGCATTATTTTGTATTCATCATACACACTATTGATAATCTTTATTTTATGGAACTAACATGATTTTTGACAAAAAACATTAAATAGGAATACAATCTGTGTTTTTGATAAAATGTAGAGACTTTTAAAGAAACAAGGACATAAAAAGGAAAATGTATGAGTTTAGAAGTAAGAGAATTTATTAAACCATTCGTAAGTGTTTCAGAGGATTTATATTATTTTTCAAAGCAGGCTAAGAAGAATGGGGAAATGGTAGCAGGTTTTATGTGCACTTATTCCCCTCAGGAACTGTTCCATGCAGCAGGATATTTCCCCGTTCGTATAATAGGTAAAGATGGAGGGACACCTCTTGCAGACCAGTGGCTTCAGCCGTATGCGTGCAGTTTTGCAAAAAGTGTGCTCAATATGGGTTTATCAGGAGATTATCCATTTTTAGACCTTATGGTTTTCAGTCATACATGCGATACAATGCAGAATTTAGCAGATGTTTGGCGAAGACGAGTAAATGGTCCTCCTGTGATTATTGTTTCAACTCCAAATCTAAGCGCAGGTGATTTGTCATTAACTTATTTGAAACGCGAGTTAACACGAGTCAAAGAGGAAGTTGAAAAAATATCGGGGAATAAAATTGCAGATGATAAACTTTTGAATAGTATAAATCTTTACAACAAACATCGAGATAATATGAAACTTTTGTATGATATGCGAAGAAAAAGTCCAACTTTGATTACAGGGACTGAAATGTTCGCAATTGTTTTATCATCTTTTGTGATGAAGAAAGAGGAACATAACAAACTTTTGGAAGAATTAATACAGCAATTAGAGAAAATGGCCCCAGAAAATATTGCAAAGCCAAAGATTTTAGTAGGTGGCAGTGTTTGTCAGGCACAGGGATTTATTCAAACAATTGAATCATCAGGTGCTCTGGTTTGCGATGATGATTTATGTATGGGTTCAAGGGCGTATGTTATACCATCTGTGCCAGAAGGAGACCCTATTGAGATGTTGGCTCAAATGTATTTGTTGCGTATCCCCTGTCCTGCAATTCATAAGCCTGGTTATGACCCAGCAGGACCGTATATTGATAAAATCAAGGCAGGGAATATTGATGGTGTGATTTTTCTGCAAACAAAGTTCTGCGACCCTTATGGGTTCAATTATCCCTATCTTCGCAAAAGGTTAGAACAGGAAGGGATTCCAAGCCTTTTATTAGAGGTAGAACAAAATCAACCTGTCGCAGAGTCATTCCACACACGCGTAGAAGCATTTATAGAGACATTATCCGCAAAGTAATGGTGATTATATGAGTGAATATTTTGTAATAGGACTTGATATCGGTTCTGCAACTGCAAAAGCAGTTCTGATTGATAATGAGGGAAAGAAAATTGCCTCGTCAATTCGACCGACAGCAGGAAGATTGTTGCAGTCCGCCGAAACGGTAAAAAGAGAAGTCATGGAACAGGCGAAAGTAAATGAAGAATTGGTTAAAGCAATAATTACTACTGGTTATGGTCGAGACATTATTCCAGATAAGACAAAGAGTATAACGGAGATTACTTGTCATGCACGCGGCGCTCATGAAACAGAACCTACAATCCGTTTTGTTATTGATATTGGCGGTCAGGATTCAAAAACCATTCTATTGGATATAGATGGTCAAGTGAACCGATTTGAGATGAATGATAAATGTGCAGCGGGGACAGGAAGATTTTTGGAGGTAATGGCACGAACACTCGGAATCCATCTGGACGAAATGGGTGAGATGGCTGTTAAATCGGATAAAACTTCTCGAATCTCTTCGACATGTACCGTCTTTGCGGAAAGTGAAGTCATTTCACTTCTGGCACAGGGAGAAGAGATTCCTGCAATTGTTTCAGGCTTGTGTCGTGCCGTTTCAGAACGGGTTCAGGGTCTGGCTGCAAGAGTCGGCGTTGTGCCACCTATAATGATGACTGGGGGTGTGGCTAAAAATAAAGGAGTAGTAAACTGGCTTTCTAAAATCTTAAAACATGAACTAATTGTGCCTGAAGAACCACAGATTATTGGTGCTCTGGGTGCAGCCATTATGGGTCTGGAATTAATAAATAAAAATAACGATTCAATACAAAAAATTACGCAAAGTAAATAAGAAGGGATTTTTATTTTATGAGCAAACGAGTTCCAATTCGTGCAACCGCACAAATGAAACAATTGATGGGTTTTTATTATATGATGGCAAAAACCGCTGAAAATGACCCGGAGCAGAAAATAGCATGGATTACAAGTGGTGGTCCAGTAGAAATTCTTCATGCAGCAGGGGTCATTCCTATATACCCTGAAAATGTAGCGGCTATGTCAGGAACTATGAAAATTGCAGATGAAATTTGTGCCGTTGCAGAAGATAACGGCTTCTCTCGCGACTTATGTTCATATGCACGAACAGATATAGGTTCAGTCCTTTCAGGAAAAGGACCACTTATGGGCACTCCCAGTCCAAAACCTGATTTTCTTGTGTGCTGTAATAATATCTGCGGAACAGTTACAAAGTGGTATGAAGAGTTACAGCGGATTTATAATGTGCCACTTATTTATATTGACGCACCTTTTCAATATGGAATAAAAGACCGTCCAGAAGCGATAGATTATATAGAATCTCAGTTGAAGCAGATGATAGAGCAGGTAGGTGAAATTACAGGTAAACCGATAGCCTGGGATAAGTTTATTGAGACACTGGAATTATCTGACCGTGCCGTAAAGTTGTGGCGTGAGATTCAGGATTTATTGCAACATAAGCCTGCACCGATGAATTCATTTGATACCTTTATCCATCTCGCACCAATAGTGACTTTGCGCGGCACGCAGGGATGTATTGAATATTATGAGACCTTGAAGGCAGAGATGTTGGAACGGATTGAGCAGGGAATAGGCACTCTGGAACATGAAGAATATCGTTTGGGCTGGGATAATCTGGCAATATGGTATAAAATAAAATTTTTAGCCGACCGATTTTCTCAACATAACGCAGCATTGGTGGTTTCTACTTATACACGCAATTTTTGCTATCAAACAGAGGATAGGGATATATCAAAACCGCTTCGTGCCATGGCAGGTGATTATATGGCAGGATATATCAATCATGGACTCGATTTCCGTGAGAAGGAACTGTATCAAATGGTGCAGAATTTTAGTCTGGACGGGTTAGTAATGCACTCAAATCGTTCCTGTCGTGCTTATTCATTCGGACAATATGAACTTGCACAAACGATGGAAGAGAAGTATGGCGTGCCTGTCCTTATAATAGAAGCAGACCAAAACGATACGCGTATGTGGAGCGATGAGCAGGTCGGAAATCGCATTGACGCGTTTATGGAACGAGTCGCAGCCAAAAAGAAGTAATGCTTGATTAGAGTTTCATTATCATAGGTTTCTTTTGCGTAATATATCCCAATAAGCACCACGAGCACCATTTCTTATCGCTTGAATAAGATAATCATGATTACAGTAGGAATAACTACCTTCCTCGGTTGCAGGCAGAGACAGAAATACACTGGGCTCATTTTTTGTCAAATCTAATAGGAAATTAAAGAAGGTTTTATCTAAATCTTTTGAAAGGTAATAAATAGGAAATAGTAAATCAGGATTTTCTTCTACTGGTTTCCCATATATGTTTTCTTTCAAGTGTTTATTAGATTTTTGTTGGGATATTATGTTCTTTCCGAATATTGTGTGTGGATAAATACGAACTCCAAGTGAAATACCTATAACATCAGGTTTAAGTTTTAGAGCATGTTCAATAGTAAAAAGGGCACTATCTATTGTTTCGCCTGGAACACCAATGAGTAAATCGAACATCACGGCAATATTTGTTTTGCGAAGCGATTTCATTGATTTTTCTATATCTTTATAGGTGTGCTGTCTGTGGAGCATGCGAATTATTGCGGGATGAAGTGAATCAATCCCAAAATTAATTCCTGCACAACCTGCTGCTTCCATTTTAACTGCTAATTCTTCAGGAAAAGGAACAGGTGCACAATAGGTATACCACTTGATTTCCTTGTTTATACCTCGTTGAACAAATTCATTGCATACCTTAAAAGCATGTTCCACTGGAATATTAAACTCACTGTCGCACCAATGAAACACACTAATACCTTTATTCAACAGTTGTTCTATTTCAAAGACAATGTTTTTTGGCTCTCTAAGTTCAATAAGGTTATTTTCTTTAGTTCCTTCAACACAATAGATACATTGTTGAGAACAGCCTCGTTTTGTCTCAATCCCAATTTGACCCCCTTCTCTGAAATATCTCTCTATGTCAGCATAATTTCTATGGAAAGTGACGGTTGAATATTTGTTGTTTGCATAATTTTTATTTAACGGATTTACAATTATAGTTCCGTCCTCGTCTTTATAAACACACGCCGGAAATTTTCGTAATGATTGAGAATCAATGGCAGTGAGAAAGTCGTTTATAAGGTTAACTCCGTTCCCAATGAGCCCATAATCAGCATGTGTGTAGTTTAAGATTTCAGCAGGGGCAATAGAGAATCCTGCTCCACCTAAAAAAATAGGAGCGTTTGAAATGTTTCTGCATAATTGAACTGTGTGGTTTATGTGATTTAGAAAAAATGTTTGACTTCCCATCATTGCTTCGTCAAGGTTCCGAATAGTGATACCGATGTAGTCTGTTTCTGGATTATTGGACAATATATTTTTAAGGTCTGCTTGCCAATTGTCGGAAAAGCAAAGGTCAATCCATGTTATATGATGTCCTGCTTGGGATAGAGTCTCGGCTATATATTCGAGACCTACCGGTGATATAGGAGGTTTAAGTAGGTTCGGATTAATAAGTATAATGTTTCTATTTTTACCTCTGGTAGAGGTAGTCATAGGGATAAGAACTTATATATATTGTTCAAGGTTCCAGGGGGCACGATAGGTTCGTTTAATCCACTTATCTGCTTCTGGGTCATTTAAGAAGGATAGATTTTGCGGGTTAAATACCAGTGCTCTTGGAATAAAGGTGCTAATATTACAGAGGTGAGAAAGCACCGCAGTAATGTGTCCATCATCACCGGGCACAATTGGCTTTTCCTCTCCTAAAATGGATTTAGCAAAATTAATTGCATGAGGTAATTCAATATCGCTGCCGGGATTTGTTTTGGGCGCTTTTTTGGAACCTGATTCAAATACTTTCCAGTCATCGCGAGTAATAACGAGGGTCCCTTTACTACCGTGAAATTCAGCGAGAGAACTTGGTCCGTATTCTGACCATAGTCGAAGTTCCCAGAGCACAGTTAATTCAGGATATTCGAGCAAAGTAGTCTGTGTATCGGGCCACTCTTTAATATCTTTGGTAATAAATTGTCCACCCATTCCTACCACTCGACTGGGATAATCTATGCCCATAAACCAACGGACAATGTCCAACCAGTGGGCTGCCCAATTCCCGGTATCCCCTGTCCCATAATCGCGAGTAAAATGCCAGTTATAATGATGCCGATATTTGTTATATGGTTTAAGTGGTGCAGGTCCTGTCCACATATCATAATCCAATGTTTCTGGTGGGTCGCTATCAGGCACTTTTGGCAAAGGCTCGCGCCAGTGAATAGTAGCAGCACGGACAAAGCCTATCTTGCCTATACCACCAGATTGAAGAAATTCCCGTGCTTCTTGAAAATGTTTACCACTTCGCTGCTGCGAGCCAACTAAAACTATCTGTTTAGGGTGTTTCTTCATTGCTTGTGTCACTGCATAGCCATCATAGATGTTGTAGGATAGGGGCTTTTCTACATATACATGTTTACCTGCATCCAGAGCCATTACCGTCATAAGAGCGTGCCAATGGTCAGGCGTGGCTACTACAACTGCTTCAATATCTTTGTCATCTAAAATACGGCGGAAATCTTTCTCTTTTGTAAGATTTTCAATACCAATGCTCTTTGCCTTTAGTTCTGTATTTTTTAGAACAGCTTCATCACAATCACATATTGTTTTTATTGTAAAGTAGCTAGATTTAACAAAATTCTCGGCAAGTTGTATCCCACGCCGATTGCAGCCAATAATTCCAACACGGATTTTTGGAGATTGTGCTTTTGCACTTTTAGCAAGTGTAGCACTTGCCATAGCAATTGCAGATGTAGTTATAAATTCTCTTCGACTTAACATAAATTTTCTCCTCTATTCTATTTATAAAAATTAAATACTAATAATTATAATAAAATTTAAAATCTATAAACCAATAATATTTATTAATCTCTATAAGAATCAACCCTTGTATACATTATAACATGTAGAAGCAAATGTTTTTTTTCTTTTCTCTTCTGCTTCGGATTCTGAATTTTTGTGTCATAAAAAAACGATGTAGTTCAGTTCTAAATCAAACCCAACTCTTTTAATGATTGGACTCCTTGTTTTACTTCTTCCACAGAGCGAAGCAGTTCAGCCCTTTCTTCTTCGGATATAAGCAATTCTATAATTTTTTCTACACCTTCAGCTCCTAAAATACATGGCAAGCCGACAAATGTTCCAAAGATACCGTATTCACCGTTAGTATAAACAGCACAGGGGAGTAAAGCCTTTTCATCATTTAAGATGGCTTTGACCATTCTTGCAGCACTTGCCGCAGGTGCATAAAATGCACTACCTGTTTTAAGCAAAGATACAATTTCTGCACCACCTTTGCGTGTCCGCTCTATAATCTGTTCCAATCGTTCTGGAGAGATGAGTTTTTTCACAGAGACACCTCCAACTGTGGTAAAATCTAGCAATGGGACCATCAAATCCCCATGAGAACCCAAGACCATTGCACTTATTTGTTTCTGACTTACTCCCAATTCCATGCTAATAAATGTGCACATTCTGGCACTATCCAGACAGCCTGCCATACCCATAATTTTTGATGGTGGATGCTTCAATAAATGATATGCTAATTGAACCATAATATCTAATGGATTGGTAATTACAATAACGATTGCGGTTGAAGCAAACTGCTTAATATAATCACAAACATTTGAAATAATATTTCCATTCTTCTCTAACAAATCAAGTCTACTCATTCCGGGTTTACGTGGAAAACCAGCAGAAACAACAATAATGTCTGCATCTTTCATATCCGAAAAATCATTACTACCTGTAATAGAAACACTGTATCCATGAATTGCTCCTGCTTGCATCAAATCAAGTGCTTTTCCTTGTGGCAAACCTTCAACAATATCCAACAACAGGATATCTCCCAACTCCATCTCTGCACAATATTGAGCAAAAGTGGCTCCAACATTTCCCGCTCCTACTGATACGATTTTAGGTTTAATAAAATTACTTCCAGACATACTTTATTCCTTTATAAATTTAAGATTTTAAATTGTTCTTGAAAACATCTATCTTTTCTCAGTGAAAAAATGTGCCTCTACCATTGCACATATAGCATGCCAGATGGACTGATGCCCTTCCTGTATGACCTTTGTGCTGTTTCCGGGCACTTTGATACATACATGGCTATACTTTGCAAGCAGACCTCCTGACAGACCTGTTAATCCTATAACCGTTCCATATTTTGCACGAGCCACACTTGTTGCATACAAACAATTTTTAGCATTACCAGAAGTAGAAATGGCAAGTAAGACATCACCTGATTTCATAAGAACACTTAATTCCTGTGCAAAAGCAATATCTCTCAAAGGGCAATCATTTTCAATTGCCGTTTTCAATGCACTGTTCATACCAAGCGGGATTGCCCGTAGCCCTGCTTCAAAATATTTTCGTAATTCTTCACCTTCGTATTCTTTGAGTAATTGATTTTGGAAATCATTATCCAGCGGTCGTTTCCGTTCAAAACTTTTTACCAATTCACCTGCAATATGTAAAGCGTCTGCATAAGAGCCGCCATTTCCACAAGTAAACAATGTCCCACCACTACTAAAACATTTGACCAAAATTTCATGCGTTTCTAAAATATTTTCAGAACATACCTTGAGTTCAGGTCTGCGAGAAAACAAATCATCAAAAATTTCCTGTTCAATAGGAGATAAGTGCATATTTTTGTTCCTTATTTTTTGTAAATGGAGATAAAAATTGATTAATTATAGCAATTTAAGAGGCAAAAATAAGAATGAAAGATTCCAATAAAAATCCAATATATATTATCTTATCTTGTCATACATATTACTGGTATAAAACGATTACTATATATATTGTAGAATGATTAAGTAGTCTTACCATAGTGATTTTGAAGTTGACAAAAGTAAAGTATGTTTGATAAAATATTACTTTCTTGTGAAAAAAATCATTGTTTGCTGGCGTAGCTCAGCAGGTAGAGCAGCTGATTTGTAATCAGCAGGTCGGGGGTTCGATTCCCTTCGCCAGCTCCATTAAATTTAATAGTTACGGTGGGCTGCCCGAGTGGTTAAAGGGGACGGGCTGTAAACCCGTTGGCGAGAGTCTACGATGGTTCGAATCCATCGCCCACCACCAATTTGATATAAATTACAGAAATGCGTGTATAATATATGGTTGTGTGCGGGAGTAGCTCAGTTGGTAGAGCGTCAGCCTTCCAAGCTGAGGGTCGCGGGTTCGAACCCCGTCTCCCGCTCCAAAGATATGCCCACGTAGCTCAGTCGGTAGAGCACTTCCATGGTAAGGAAGGGGTCACCAGTTCAATTCTGGTCGTGGGCTCCATTAGTTAAATAAGTTCATTATTGAAAAGATTTTGTTGCTGAAATTCAATAAAAATAAAACTTAAAAAGAAGGATTGTAGTGATGTCGAAGCAGAAGTTTGAGCGGACGAAGCCGCATGTGAACATTGGGACGATAGGACATGTGGACCACGGTAAGACGACATTGACGAGTGCGATAACCAAGATATTAGCGAGGCAGGGTTTAGCGCAGGTGATGGAATTTGACCAGATAGACAAGGCGCCAGAGGAGAAGGAGCGAGGGATAACGATAAACATAGCACATGTGGAATATGAGACGGCGAAGCGGCATTATGCGCATGTAGACTGTCCTGGTCATGCAGATTATATCAAGAACATGATCACGGGTGCGGCGCAGATGGACGGAGCGATATTGGTGGTGGCGGCGAATGATGGTCCTATGGCGCAGACGCGAGAGCACATATTATTAGCGCGTCAGGTGAATGTTCCTGCAATAGTGGTATGGATGAATAAGATAGACATGGTAGATGACCCTGAGTTATTGGATTTAGTAGAGATGGAGATAAGGGAGTTATTGACTAAGTATGAGTTTCCTGGTGATGAGATACCTGTGATACGAGGTAGTGCGTTAGCAGCGATGGAGGGTCGGGACCCTGAGATAGGCGAGGAGCGAGTATTTGAGTTGATGAAGGCAGTAGATGAGTATATACCGATGCCTGTTAGGCCGTTAGACAAGCCGTTTTTGATGCCGATAGAGGATGTATTTACGATAACGGGTCGAGGGACGGTGGTTACGGGTAGAGTAGAGAGTGGCATAATACATGTAGGAGATAAGGTTGAGTTGGTTGGAATACGGGAAGAGACGAAGAGCACGGTAGTGACAGGGGTAGAGATGTTCCGCAAGATATTGGATGAGGGACAGGCAGGCGACAACATAGGATTATTATTGCGAGGTATAGACAAGGATGAAGTGGAGAGGGGTATGGTGGTAGCGGCGCCGGGTTCGATAACGCCGCACAAGGAATTTGAGGCTGAGGTATATGTATTGACTAAGGAAGAAGGTGGTAGGCATACGCCATTTTTCAATGGATACCGTCCTCAGTTTTACTTTCGGACGACAGATGTGACAGGAGAGTTGAATTTGCCTGAGGGAGTAGAGATGGTGATGCCCGGCGATAATGTTAAGATAAGTGCGAAATTAATTACGCCAGTAGCGATGTCAGAGCAATTACGATTTGCAATCCGCGAAGGCGGACGGACCGTGGGCGCTGGAGTCGTAAGCAAAATTATCAAATAAATAAATTAAAGAATGAGGAGTTATTCCCATGAGGGAACAAGTAATATTGCAATGTATGGAATGTAAACGCAAAAATTATACAACCACTCGAGAAAAAAGAAAACATCCCGAAAGGTTAGAAATAAAAAAGTTCTGCCGTTACGACCGGAAGCATACTGTCCATCGTGAGATGAAATAAAAATTGTTTTATTTGTTTTTTATGCAGGCCTGTAGCACAATTGGTAGTGCGGCGGCCTCCAAAGCCGAAGGTTGGGGGTTCGAGTCCCTCCAGGCCTGCCAGTTGTTTGTTAGTTTAATGAGATGAATTAATTTGCAAAGGTAACCAAAATGTCAAAAATAGTAATCAAGACTGATGAAGAACAACCAAAAGGGCTAAAAGCCGTTTATGCAAGTATTAAGAACTTTCTTCTGGAAGTAAAATCCGAGTTGGAGAAAGTGACATGGCCTACAAAAGACGATTTGAAAGTTTCTACAAGAATCACTATGTTTTTACTATGTATAATGGCGGCTATTATATTTGTCTTTGATGTAACCTTTGCACAGATTATGTTGTTTATTCTCGGTATAGCATCATAAAGGATGAAAAAAGGAGTCCATTGGCGATGGAATATGAAAAAAAAGAAATGGCAACACACAAAGAATCAGAAAATATAGGTTCAGATACTGCACCAACCCGTGAAAAACTTTTGAAGCCTATTCCACAAGATGGTATCCCGCGCCGGTGGTATGCCCTTCATGTCCTTACGACAAAAGAATATGAGGTTTGTGAAAAATTGGCTCGCGGAGCAAAACAAAGAGGTATAGAAGACTTAGTTGTCAATGCTTTAGTTCCAAAAGAAAGAGTAACAGAGCGGCGCGGTGGTACTTCAAAAGTAGTAGAGCATAAATGCTTTCCCGGCTATATCCTTGTTCAATTACCAGAACATCCTGAAAATTACCCAGAAGTCTGGTCATTAATACAAGAAACGCAGGGAATTACAGGTTTTGTAAGTAGTAGAAGGAATGTTCCTACTCCGATTCCAGATGAAGAAGTGGAAGCCATTATTGCAATAATGACCGGTGAACAAGAAGCACCAAAACCAAAGTTAGAATTTTCTGTCGGAGACAGAGTCAAAATTATTGAAGGACCTTTCTCCAATTTTGTCGGTAGAATTGAGGAAATTAATGTAGAACGCGGAACACTTAAAATCTCAGTTGAAATTTTTAACAGAGTTACAACCATAGAAGTAGAATCTTGGCAAGTAGAAGTATTTTGATTGAATTAACATAAGGAAAAGTAAAAAATGCCACCTAAAAAATTAAAAGCCATTGTAAAATTACAAGTTTCTGCAGGTCAGGCAACACCTGCACCCCCCGTAGGTCCTGCGTTGGGTCAACATGGGGTAAATATTATGGATTTTGTCCGCCAATTTAATGACAGAACTAAAGACCAGCAAGGAATGATAATCCCTGTCGTTATATCCATTTTTGAAGACAAATCCTTTTCTTTTATTACAAAAACACCACCCGCTTCTGTTCTGTTGAAAAAAGCAGCAAAATTGGCTAAAGGCTCAGGTGAACCAAATCGCACCAAAGTCGGAAGTGTAACAGAAGCACAAATAGAAGAAATTGCTAAATTGAAAATGCCCGACTTAAATGCGGCTTCCCTTGAAACTGCAAAAAGTATGATTCGAGGAACAGCACGAAGTATGGGTATTTTTGTTGAATGAACGAACAATAATTTTCTAAAAATTTAACCGTGGGAGGACAGATAACTGTCCGAATGAACCACAGGAGGAATAGATATGTCAAAACCCAGTAAAAGAATGAGAGAACTCTATAAAAAGGTAGATACTTCCCGTTCTTATTCCCTAACTGAAGCAACAAAAATAGTCAAAGAATGTGCTACGGCAAAATTTGATGAAACCATTGAGTTAGCATTCTTTCTTGGGGTGGACCCAAAACATGCTGAACAAATGGTTAGAGGTGCTGTATCTTTACCCCATGGGACAGGGAAAAAAATTAGAGTTATAGCTTTTTGTAAGCAAGAAGACCAGATTAAAGCAGCAAAGGAAGCAGGGGCTATTGAAGCAGGTGCAGAGGATTTAATCGAAAAAGTGCAGGGAGGCTGGTTAGATTTTGATGCTGCGGTCGCATCACCAGATATGATGAGTCAGGTAGGTAAATTAGGTAAAGTTCTAGGTCCACGAGGGCTCATGCCAAGTCCTAAAGCAGGAACCGTCACTCCTAACATTGGTGCAGCCGTTGCAGAGATTATGAAAGGAAAAATTGAATTCCGTGTAGATAAAAATGCAAACATTCATGTCCCAGTAGGTAAAGCAAGTTTTACTCAGGAACAAATCGAAGAAAATGCAGCTGCAATTATCTCCGCAATTGTAAAAGCCCGTCCAGCCTCATTAAAAGGCACTTACTTAAAAACCTGTTGTATCAGTTCAACTATGGGACCTGGTGTAAAATTAGACCCGGCAGCTCTTACCTCTAAATACCGCCCAGGTATAGCATAAAAAATATAGATTACTTTTATAAAAGTAAAGGAAATAAAATGGCTAAAGAAGAAGGAATATTATTTACATCAGAGTCAGTCACAGATGGACATCCTGACAAAGTCGCCGATTTTATTTCGGATTCCATTCTTGATGCAATGTTAGAACAGGACCCTTATAGTCGGGTTGCATGTGAAACTTTGGTAAAAACTAATCTTTGTGTTGTTTCAGGAGAAATTACAACCCATGCTAAAGTAGATATTACCTCATTAATTCGTCAAACCATTGTTGATATTGGTTACGGTCCCGGTTATGTTGGCTTTAACGGAGAGACATGTTCTATTCTTGTTGCACTTGAAAGACAGTCTGTAGATATTGCACGCGGGGTAGATGCTTCCAACAGTCACGAGCAAGGTGCAGGAGACCAAGGAATGATGTTCGGATTTGCTGTCCGCGAAACATCTCAACTAATGCCTTTACCTATTGCCCTGGCACATAAATTAGGTTTGCAATTACGCAAATTGCGTAAGGAGAAAACAATACCATGGCTCATGCCTGATGGGAAATCACAAGTCACTGTCGAGTATGTAAAGGGAAAACCAACACGCATTGACACTGTCGTTGTTTCAAACCAACACTTACCTCTCTACGGCGGAATGAACCCTTCTCAACAAGAATTAAAAAAAGAACACAACGAAATTGAAGAGGCTATTATTGAACAGGTTATTAAACCTGTTTTACCCAAAAAATTAGTTAAAGGAGATATAAAGTATTATGTAAATCCTACGGGCAGATTCGTAACGGGTGGACCTGTCGGCGATTGCGGACTAACCGGCAGAAAAATAATTGTTGATACTTATGGCGGAATGAGCAGGCACGGCGGCGGTGCATTTAGCGGAAAAGACCCCACCAAGGTTGACCGTAGTGCTGCATATATGGCTCGCTATATCGCAAAAAATGTTGTAGCAGCAGAAATTGCAGATGCTTGTGAAGTCCAATTAGCATACGCAATAGGCGTTGCCAAACCTGTATCAATTAATGTGACTACCTACGGAACAGGTAAAGTTGAAGATACAAAATTAGCAAAGGTTTTACAAGAAGTATTTGATTGTCGCCCTGCGGCAATTATAGAATTCCTTAATCTACGCCAACCACAATATAAAAAAACAGCATGCTATGGTCATTTTGGTCGTGAAGACCAGAACTTCCGCTGGGAAGAAACAGACTTTGCAAATATACTCCGTGAAAAAATTGGCATATAAATCTAAATACATTATCCATTATAATTTTAGATAATTTGTTATATCGCGTATTTGGACATTTTTAAAATAAGGGGTATACATAGAATAGAAAAGGCAGGTCTAAGCAGTAAGAAATTATAAAAAAGTTTAAAGGTTTCTTGTTTCGCTCAAAAATGATAGAAGATAACAAAATGACAAAATGGGCTCAGAATATAGAATTAACTCAAAAGAAATTTCCTCCTTCCAAAATAAGTTTCTCTTTTTATATAATCTTTATTATGCAATATTAAGTAATATTTTCATAAAAAGGAGAAACTTGTATGAAAGTTGAGGACTTCGCTTATCAGGTAGCGGCAAGAACTATAGAATTATTGGAGCAGGAACAACACTATAAAGTTTCTGAGGAAAACCGAAAATTAATACTTCAAAAAATTTTACAGGAAGTTCCACAAATTATAAAAAAAGCATCCTCAAAATAGAAACATAGGTAACGACCTTTACAAAGTATCTAAAAATATCCGGTTATAGTTTGATTAGGAACACAGTTATAATAAATATGCTTGGAAATCTTGCATGGATTGATTATGTGAATTTAATAATATCTTCTTTAGTATGCCATAAATTTAGTCCCTTTTTTAATTTTCTATCTATAAAGAGAGATAGTGCATATATGTTATATCGTATGTCATTATTTGATTTTTACTATGAAATAAGAGTATGCTTTATATCATTGGGCGGGTTCCTCAAAGAAAGAGACTTCCCAGTCAAAGAGTAAATCACAAAGTTTTTCAAGGAGAAGGAAAATGTCTATTTCAAAATGCAAATCTTTCTTATTCTTATCAAGTATTATTTTTTGTGCTATGATTATGAACATAGGGGCAGTGGCACAAGATAATGCTGAGTCACAACAGCAGCCCACTTCTGTAAATGAAGGGAAATTAAAATTAGATAATGATGCAGATAAATTTTCTTATATTATAGGTATGGAGATTGGTAAGACTTTCCAAACATTTGATATAAAACCAAATATTGAATTAGTTGTCACGGCTATTAATGATGTGCTAAATAACAAACCTCTTGCAATGACTGAAGAAGAGATTCAGGAGGCTGCTCGTAATATCCAGAAGAATTTTAAGGAAGCACAAGATAAAAAGCGTGAGGAAGAAGCAGTAAAAAATGGAGAAGCGGCAAAGAAATTTCTTGAAGAGAACAAAACTAAGGAAGGGATTGTAACAATTCCCAGTGGACTTCAGTATAAGATATTAAAAGAGGGAAATGGTCCTAAACCCAAAGAGACAGACACGGTAAAAGTTCATTATAAAGGGACATTTTTAGATGGAACAACTTTTGATAGTTCTTATGACCGTGGTGAACCTGTGACCTTCCCATTGAATCGCGTTATTAAGGGTTGGTCAGAGGTTCTGCAGTTAATGCCAGTTGGTTCTAAATGGGAAGTTTTTATTCCCCCAGACCTTGCTTATGGCAAAGATGGTAATCGTAGTATTCCACCAAATTCGCTACTTCATTTCGAAGTGGAATTGTTAGAAATACAACCTGCACAGGAAGAAGATAGCAATATTATACAACTTCCACCTCAACCTCAAACACAACCTCAACCTCAAACACAACCTCAATCTCAATAACAATGAAATGATTCTTTATAGAGTTTCTCAAAAGAGATTTATGGTGTGATTAGGAAAAATGGTAAATGCTAACGAGAGGTTAAGAGTGGAGTTTCTTTGATAGTTTTGTAGAGACAAAATTTATTTCACCTTCATTTACGCCAATATGTTTTGCAACTACTGGACATTTAGCTTTGAGAAGTAGATAGACATTGCCCGGATAGTCGTCAAGAGTTTCGTAATTTCCCTGACCTTTACCTAAAATAATGTCTGCTTTTTCCATTTGTTCACGAAGGGAAGGGGTCAAAACTCGCCATGGAGCACCTATCCAGCCCTTTTCCATAGCAATTACTTCGCAAACCTCGTTAAGTTTTACCGTATATATATCTTCCATACAGGCATCATTGATAATAGGCGAACCTTTTGCTACAGCGATTACATGTGTATATTTTTGTAGTTCTTCTATAAGTATTTTGTCAAAAACAATTTCACCTGCATTATCTAAAAAGAAAAGAAATTGTCTGGAATGTTGCAGGTCTTCTTTGAACTGTTCAAAATGGTTTACGGCAAAACTTACCGTAATAGCATGTTCAATTGCAGAATGGACATCAATATCTTCAGATTTCAGGATACCTAAATCAATCACATTCCCCGCAGCAGAAAGTTGTAAAGCCGTCAATAATGGATTTGCACTTTGGTCTTTTATCTTCCTCAATTCGTTTTCAATACGGAGAGCCAACTCGTTTTGTAATTTTTTTCCTGTGCATAAGGGTCGGGATTCGTTGTCAATTGTGAAGTAATATCATAAATAACCTGTGATAGTTCCGCAGGCGAGCGAGAGATATCCATTTTGCCTAATTCAGCACCTACTGCGACTACAATTTGTCTCTGTATCTCGGTATCATTTGTAGCCAGAATGGCTGAACGATATGCCTGTTGCATAAAACATACTAAACATTCTACAGTTGTTTTCATAAATATTTCCTTTACTACTTAAATATACTTCCGACACAGAAATTTACTTCCGTAGTTGAGCCTGTCCTTCGTGTAGATGAATCCAGTGATGTGCTTTTTCAGCAAGACTGTCATCATGTGTAACAATGACTATAGTAATCTGGTTTTCCTCGTTCAATTTCCAGAACAAATCAATGACACCTTTGCCTGTTTCCTCATCGAGATTTCCTGTGGGCTCATCTGTAAGCACGACTCGAGGCGAATTGAATAAGGCACGGGCAATTGCTACTCTCTGTTGTTCGCCGCCACTTAATTCACCGGGTTTATGTGTCATCCGTTCTTGAAGTCCTACTTTATATAGTAATTCCTCAGCATGCTCTGTGCACTCTTTCTTACTTTTCCCCTTACATAGGGCAGGCATCATTACATTTTCTAAAGCAGTAAACTCGGGAAGCAGATGATAAAATTGGAATACAAAACCAACTTCCTTGTTACGCAATTGATTGATTTCTAATCGAGATAGTTTTTGGATTTCTTTCCCGCCAATGAACACCTGTCCTTCGGTTGGTGTGTCCAGCGTGCCAATAATATGTAGTAGGGTGCTTTTACCAACCCCTGATGGTCCACTGATAGCCATTATTTTGCCTTCGGGCACTTCAAAGTCCACGCCACGAAGAATATGTAAAACGCGAGAGCCATCGTAATATTTTTTATGAATATTTTTACAAACAATAACATTACTCATAGCGTATTGCGTCCACTGGATTGACCCGCGCTGCACTATACGCAGGATATAAGGTTGATAAGAATGTCAAGATGATTGCTGAAATAACAATACATGCGACATCAAACGGAACAATGGCTACGGGTATACCTTCAAAATAATAAATAGTGCTGTTAAATAAATCCCAGCCAAGTAATTTTGCAATGAATTGAGCGAGAGGGTTGATATTCCACGCAAGAACAATTCCAATACAAAGTCCAATTAAAGTTCCCAGAACGCCAATGAATAAGCCCTGAAGGATAAAAGTCAACAGTATGGATTTTGTGCTTGCTCCTAATGTGCGAAGGATGCCAATATCGCGTCGTTTTTCCATGACAATCATAATCAAGGTGCTTGTAATATTGAACGCAGCGACAAGGACAATGAATGCCAGTATAATGAACATAGCCAATTTTTCTTGTCTTAGTGCGTCAAAGAAGGCTTGCTGGTCTTCATACCAGGTCCTAGTTCGATAGGATAAATTTTCACGGATACGCTGGCTTACAGTATTGGCAAGAAATGGGTCTTTCAACTTCACATGTATTGCATCTACACCCTTTTC
>DAOOVZ010000022.1:0-25033 GCA_035370665.1 Candidatus Hydrogenedens sp. | reverse complement strand
CGCTTATTTGTAGAAAATGTGGAAACAACTTGCGAGACCAGCGGCGTTTGCGTCTACAAGCAGAAGAGCAGTTGCGTATGGGAGAAGAATTACCAAGTACTAGAAAAATTGTATTGGGAATTATTGCTCTTATTGGTGCTATTCTTATTGTTATCGCTGGATTAAATGCAGATTCTATTATGATGTGGCTGGTTAGTAGTGGTGATTTTTCTTTTTCTACTGGGTCTCCCTGGTCAGGGGACCTTGGCAGAGAATTATCCATTATGGAAAAAGATTTGAAGGCACAAATAATAGCAAGCAACCAGATTTATGCCGCTATTCAAAGACCAATAAATTCAGAAATTTTTGAGGGTGTTTTTGTTGTTGCTGTTCGCAATATAGAAGGTAATTTTGTTCCTGTAGGTAAGGCACTGGTAAAGCCCACAGGAGATAAATATCTATTTGTGGCTTTACTTGATAATGGGTCACAAGTCCGTGGTTCCGCTCAAAAACAAAATGAACGATTGGTAGTTTATTGGGAAAACGCTTCTTGTGAATGGAATGGTCAAAGGGGTTCTGCATCTGGTATTGTTTCAAAGAGAGAGGATGGACGGTATGAAGGATACGGTGGAACAGATTTAACAAATGAAAATTTTGAATTTTATGCTTTCAAATTGCCCTAATGTTTTTGTCCCTCAATAATTCCATTTTTAATTTCAATCTTGTATATCCTTAAATAGAAAATATTAAAAGGAATAATTGTATGTTTAAAAAAACTTTTTTTTCAGACCTAAAACAAAAATTACAAAAGACGAGAACTTCATTAACCGAAAGAATAAAAAATCTATTTTCCTTATATCCTAAAATTAGTGATGAGGTTTATGACTCATTAGAAGAATTACTTATTGAAGCCGATTTAGGAGTCAGCACAAGCCTTTTTTTGATTGAGCGATTAAAAGAGCAAGTCAAGCAGCAGGGTATTTCAGAACCAGAAAAACTTATACCTATCTTGAAAACTATTATGATGGAAATATTGAAGTCGGAGAGAAACGATATACAATGGGAAGCAGACCTTCCACCGCATGTTACTTTACTTGTTGGAGTGAATGGTTCTGGGAAAACAACAACTGCTGGAAAGATTGCTGCACAATTAGTGCGTGAAAAAAAGAAGGTTATTCTTGCTGCGGGAGATACTTTCCGTGCAGCCGCAGGAGAACAGTTGGAGATATGGAGTGAACGCAGTGGTGCAGAATTAATACGACATCAAGAAGGTGCTGACCCCGCCGCGGTTGCTTATGATGCGGTTGATGCAGGGATAGCAAGAAAAGCACAAAATGTAATTATAGACACTGCTGGCAGATTGCATACAAAGGTAAATTTAATGGAAGAGTTAAAGAAAATACAGCGAGTTATAAAAAAACGGATGCCTGAGGCACCACATGAAGTCCTTTTAGTTCTTGACGCAACCACAGGACAAAATGCACTCCAACAAGCACGCATTTTTACAGAAGCATTAAACATATCTGGAATTGTCCTTACAAAGTTAGATGGCACAGCCAAAGGCGGAATCGTCATTGCAATTCAGAAAGAGTTAAATATCCCTATAAAACTAATCGGTGTAGGTGAGAGTGTTGAAGATTTACAACCCTTCAATCCAGAAGCATTTATTGAGGCTTTATTCGGTTAATAGGTATATTATCTTCTTATGTGTTTAACCAACAAAAAGTTTATCTCCCTCATTGAGGAAATAAAAAAGTGCCGATATTGTGATAAACGCCTACCGTTAGGTGCTAATCCTATCCTCCGCGTGGGAAACAATTCGCCAATACTTATTGTAGGACAGGCACCAGGATTGAAAGTCCATAAAACGGGTTTGCCTTGGAATGACCCAAGTGGGGATAAACTTCGCAAATGGTTGAATGTCTCACGCGAACAATTTTATGATACCCGCTATTTTACAATAATCCCTACAGGTTTTTGCTATCCGGGAAGAAACCCACGCGGCGCCGATTTGCCACCTCGAGAGGAATGTATTGATTTATGGTGGGATAAAATAATGCCATTTACCTCACAATACAAATTAATCTTACTAATGGGAAGGTATGCACATAAATTGTTTTTAGGAGAATATATCAAACCCACATTAACAGAGACAGTCCTGGCATGGAAGGATTACTACCCACCTATTGTTCCATGTCCACATCCTTCATTTCGGAATAACCTCTGGATAAAACAAAATTCATGGTTCATACAGGAAGTAGTTCCCTTTATTCAAGCACAAGTGCATTTACTAATTCAGGAAACAAATTATAAACAGAGGCTCAAAACTTGAAATTCTTTACTAAAAGTGGTATAAGTTTAAACAGACTATTTTAGTAAAAAGTAGGCAAAAATTAATTAACAAACAAAAAGAAAGGGTATAGATATGAAGAAGCAAATGTTAGTTTTTTCAGTGGCTGCTATTGCCGTGTGTATGTCTCTGGTCATTTTAGGTTGCCAAACAGCAAAAAAGGCAAGCCCTGAAGAGATGATTACTGCACAGGTGAACAAGGCTATGGAAGCCTTGAAAGCCAAAAATATTGATGGAGTGCTAGAAATTTATTCGGATAAGTTTGAACATTATGAATGGAGCGACAAAGCGGGATTTCGCGAGTTCTTACAGCAATCAAGTGACGCTGGCTATCTTGATGATTTAGAGATAGATTTAAGTAAAATGCAGGTTAAAATGGAAGGCAATACTGGCACAGCATATCCAATAGAGATTAAAGGGAGTTTCGGTTCCACAACGGTTGAGCTAGTATTTACCAATGAAGATTGTAAGTGGCTCGTCACCGGTATGGACGCCACAGGTATATAATCAAAATTTACAATTAGTAAATTTTTTTGATTTAAGCTGCATATTATACTCACAGTAAAACATTAAAAACTACGACATTCCTTAACGAGTGTCGTAGTTTTATTTTTGATGCTACAACAAGTAAAATTAAAATAATTTTGCAAATATAAGGAAGTAGAGAATGAACGATTCTGATGTAGGTTTGTTGTATATTCAGAAACACTGGGATAGTTTTTTGAGTGGTTTTAAGGAATTTGTTTCTATTCCATCTATATCAACGCTGCCCGAATACAAAGGTGAAGTTCTTCACGCGGCTCAATGGTTGGAGAAGTATTTTAAAAAGTTAAACTTTCACCGTGTTGATTTAATAGATACAGGTGGTCATCCTATTGTCTTTGCGGAATACAAAGAACCCAATCCTGTGATGACCCTTTTAATTTATGGGCACTATGATGTTCAACCTGTTGACCCTGAAAATGAATGGGAGACAAACCCTTTCCAGCCCACTATAAAAGGGGATTATATTTATGGTCGTGGTGTTTCAGATATGAAAGGACAATTATATGCACAGATGTTCTCTATACAGGCATGGCTGGCTCACAATCCTCTGCCTATCCACTTAAAATATATCATTGAAGGAGAAGAGGAAATCGGCTCTCCTAATATGCAGATGTTTCTAAACAAATATAAGGACATGCTCAAAGCAGATGTAGTCCTGAACTGCGACGGTGGTATCTTTGCCCCAGATGTGCCTTCTATCACTTACGGACTTCGTGGACTTGTATATTTTGAATTGGAACTAAAAGGACCGAAGCAAGATTTGCATAGCGGTCAATATGGTGGAACAATTCGAAATCCTATTCATGTTTTGTGTGAATTAATTGCAAAAATGCACGATGAAAATGGAAAAGTTACTCTACCTCATTTCTACGAAAATGTGCGTCCCTTAAGCGAAGAAGAGAAGACATTATTGGCTCAAATCCCACACTCTGACGAAGAATGGAAAAAATTTGTAGGCATGTCTCAGTTATATGGCGAGGCAGGCTATAGCACAATAGAAAGAATTGGAGTGAGACCTACTTTAGATGTAAATGGCATTATAGGAGGGTTTACAGGTGAAGGTGCTAAAACCGTATTACCTTCAAAAGCAAGTGCCAAAATCTCTATGCGATTAGTTCCTGACCAGGAGCCCGAAAAAATAGAGGAATATCTTCGAGAATTTTTACAGCAACATTGTCCCACAGAAATAAAATGGAAGTTAGCATTACATTCTTGTGCTCCTCCAGCAGTGATGAATTTACACTCGCCTTACATGCAATCTGCGGCAAACGCGTTATCAACCGAGTTTGGCAAAAAGCCTCTGTTCCGTAGAGAAGGTGGAAGTGTTCCCATCGTGGCATGGCTACAACAAATTTTGGGGATTGATACAATCTTGTTAGGATTTGCACTTCCTGATGATGGTATACATGGACCCAATGAGCGACAAAACTTGCCCTTATTAAAAAGAGGTACCCGTGTTTACTATAACCTTTGCAAAGAACTATTGAATATGGTTAGAAAGTAAACCAGATGAAAAAGAAAGAAACCAACACGATTCGTGGAATTCCAGTTGGCGGTGTAGAACCTATTACTTGTGCTGTTCAAGATGGGTCTATCCTCTGGGTGGAAAAGAATTCAAAAATTAAGGAAGCAGATTTTGGCAATGAAGACACAATCATTGCCCCGCTACTCCTTGATGCACAAGTGAACGGTGGCTTTGGTATTACTATTCAAGACGAAAATCTGAATGAAGAAAAATTGCTAACCCTGTCTCAGAAATTGTATCAATTGGGAATAGTCAGATGGATTCCGACCATTGTTTCTACTTCAATAGAAAAAACCACCTTCCTTTGCAGAACAATTGCAAACAGCCTGCGAAATAGGGAATTGTCCTTTGCAATACCCGGGATTCATTTAGAAGGTCCCTGGATTTCCCCTGAAGACGGTCCCCGAGGTGCACATCCCAAAGAACACATTCGAGAACCATCAAAAAAGGAATGGGAAAAATATTACAAATCTGCTGAAGGTAAAATACTGTATATTACATTAGCACCAGAGCAGAAAAATGCTATTCCATTCATTCAATATCTCATATCGCAAGGGGTAAAAGTATCACTCGGACATCACAACGCCGATATTACAACCATGCAAAAAGCAGTAGAAGCAGGTGCAACCCTTTGCACACATCTGGGCAATGGAATCCAAAATTATATTCACCGCCATAACAATCCTATCTGGTTTTCCCTCGCAGAGAAAAGGCTATCCGTTTCTGTTATTGCAGATGGGCACCATCTACCATCGCCAATATTAAAAGTAATTTCAGCATGCAAGCCATGGAACAATATTTTCCTCGTCTCCGATGCAACCCAATTTATGGGAATGAGACCAGGTATATATGAAGAATTTGGCTCACAAGTAGAATTAAAAAAAGATGGAAAACTTTGCCTAAAAGGGACACCATACCTTGCAGGTAGTGCTTCATCCTTATTAGACTGCATACCTATCTGGCAGGAACATACTCATTATTCCTGGGATAAATGTTTCAAGTGTGCCTCATCTGTCCCTGCAAAACTATTAGGCGTAAAAATGCCTACATTCCGCCTATACCCCGGTGCAAAAGCAAACTTTATGTGTCTAAAACTCGACCAGAAAAATAAAAAACTCTATCCCCTCTCTATTTTTTTGTGAAAAACAAATAAAAAATATTAAGTTGTAGTTTTTAGTCTGAATTTGCAAGGGGATTTTTGATAATATACTCTTATACTGATGTATTAAAAGGGTTTTGTGGTAGATGGAACTAATTGGTGTCAAAAGAGTATTCTATTTATAGAGTTTCTTAAATATTATTAAGTTAAAAATAAGGTGAAATATAAGCAGTGTCAAGTGCCTATCTGGTTAGAGAGAATGACGGAAAGAGGATACCTATCCATTCTCATTTAATCATAGGTCGAACTCGAGAATGTAACCTGATTGTAGAGGACCCCGCTGTATCACGGAAACATTTTGAACTTATTGCAAGTGAGAACAGTTACAAATGGAAAGATTTGGGTAGCACTAATGGAACATTTATCAATGGGCAAAAGATGTTGTCTGGCGAACTTCGGCAGGGAGATACTGTTCAGATAGGTAGGACCATTTTCCACTTTGAAATTGAGGAAATTGAAGAATTGACTCCGCATGTTTCAGAAAAGACTGCCGAGAAAGATGACCAGCCTTCCATTGTCGCCCGTTCTTTCCTTAGTATGGATGAGACAACAATCCCTACTGCAAAAGAGCGGCATGCTACGCTGTTATTAGAAACATTGTGTAAAGTAATCAATGACATTTCAACTAATTTTAATCTCTGCGAACTACAAAATAAGATTATAGACGCCACTTCAACTGTGCTTCCTATTGACCACGGTGCTATTCTACTTACAGATGAAGATGGTAAAATACTTCCCTGTCCCGAATGTCTGCGTGTTCATCAATGGGAAAGAGGGCATCTGGTTTCTGTGCCTGCCGACAAAGTCCAGATTAGCAATACGGTGGTTTCCAAAGTGGTTAAGGAAAAACAAAGTTTACTATATCAGGACATCATGGACAATGACGAATTGAAGAAAGCAGTTAGTATTATCTCCCTGAATGTTCAGTCCGTAATTTGTGTGCCGCTTCGTGTTAAAGAAAAGGTATTGGGTCTGTTTTATATGGACACTGTTTCTGATAAAAGCAGATATACAGAAGAGGAATTGCTCCTTGCTTCTGCGATTGGAAATGCTGCTGGTATGGCAATTGAGAATGCCAGAATATATAGGGAATTAATTGAGAAACACAGATTGGAACAGGAATTGAAAACCGCTGCAATTATCCAGCAGGGTTTTCTATTTAACAACTGGGAAACTATTCCCAAGAATTGTGATATGTTTGCTCAAACTATACCAGCCAAAGTAGTCGGAGGTGATTTTTTTGATGTAATACTGTTGCCTGAAAATCGTTTGGGTTTCATTGTCGGCGATGTTTCTGGAAAAGGTATGCCTGCTTCCCTTGCTATGGTTCGATTGTTAACTGAATTTAGAATTCAGGCACAACTTGCCTCTTCCCAGTTAGCCATCTTTAATGTGTTAAATGAGGACATTATTGAATATGGGCAACAAGGAATGTTCTGCTCGTTATGTTATGTCATAGTAGATTTGAATACAGGTGAGATGTCTACGGTCAATGCGGGTCATTTACCTGCTTTATGGTGGCGAAACCATAAAACTGAGTATTGCTTTCATCCATCAGGTCCACCATTAGGTATTTTACCCGACGCTGAATGGAAAGAAGATAAGGACATCCTGTCAAAGGGGGAAGCAATCTTGTTATTTACAGATGGGATTATAGAGGCACGAAAAGAGGATAAGGAAAAAGAGATTGCTGACATGGAATTTGGAATCGACAGGTTAAAAAAATTAGTTGAAACATTACAATTGGAAAATGCGAAAGACTTTGTGTGTAATATTTTAAAAGAAGTTAAAGAATATACTGCACCAAATTTGCCTCATGATGACTGCACTCTATTACTTTTTCGGTGGTTAAACCATGCATGATGATTTTACAGTTGTTTTCCGTTCACATCCAAAATTATTAAAGCCTATTCGTGCTTTAGTCCGCACTTACCTTGAAGTTGCCAATTTCCCACGAGAAAAAATTGAAGAAATTGTGTTAGGATTAGATGAAGCATGCACAAATTCTATTCGGCATGCATATCATGGCAAACGCTCAGGTATGATAAAACTGATGGCTCGTCTGGGAACTGTATGGCTTGAATTTGTATTAAAAGATTATGGAATCTCTCCACCAGAAGATTTCTTAAATCGAGAAAGAGGAAAAACCATAGAATATGGTGAGAAAACATTAATAAAGCCACATGGACTTGGACTTATTATAATAAAACGAGTTTTTGAAGAGGTTTATTTTAATGTGGATTCAGATGGAAGAAATTGTCTTATTCTTCGGACAAGGAGAAAGTAATTAAGGAAAACCTAAACGATGTCAATTGAGATTCAAATAATAGAAAAGAATAAAAATCACAAAATTCAGGTGTCTGGACAGGTAGATTTATATACATCACCCAACTTGCGAAAGGCGATTTTAGATAATGTAGACAAATCAATTTCCCAGATAACTATAGACCTGTCTCAGGTGAAATATATGGATTCTTCAGGCGTTGCAACATTAATCGAAGGTTTACGCTCTGCTATGAAACAGAAAAAAACATTTAAATTGCTATCTCCGTCTGCACCTGTTCGTAAGGTATTAAATCTCTCGCGATTAGAAACTGTGTTTTCCATCGTAGAAAGCGATGAAGAATGATAGTCCAATTATTAGGTTATATTGGTTCAAAATTTTTAAACGGATTACATTCTTCATTAGTGGTTTGTGTATTGATTATGGATACGCTTAATTGGCTGTTCTATCAGCCATTGAAAGGTAGAGGATTAAGATGGAGAAATGCAGTTGAGTATATAGTTGAATATGGTTTTCACTCAATACCGATAGTTGGGTTAATCTCACTGTTAATAGGACTAATTATGGGCATGCAGTTCGCTTATACCTTACAGCAATGGGGTGTGACTATATTTATGGCAGATATAATTAGTATTGCTGCTTTGCGAGAGTTGGCACCACTTATGTCAGCCATTCTTATTACCGGCCGAAGTGGTTCCGCTATCACCGCAGAGATTGGCACAATGAAGGTATCAGAAGAAATAGACGCACTTATGGTCATGGGACTAAATCCAGTTAAATTCTTAATTGTTCCAAAATTTCTGGGAATGATAATTGCTGTCCCCTGTGTCACAATCTTATCTATGCTGATAATGATTGCAGGCGGATTTATAGTAGCCGTGGGTATACTCGGCATGGATTTCTGGACTTATTTCAACCAGACCGCAGGTGCAATAATTTCCAAAGATTTATTTTCAGGCATGATAAAAAGTGTTTTCTTTGGACTTACCATCTGTTGGGTAGGTGTATATCGTGGATTTCAGGTTGAAAGTAGTGCGGAAAGTGTTGGCAAAATGACAACCTCATCCGTTGTTACCTCAATATTTACTATAATTATAGTAGACCTAATCTGGACAACCTTATTTTACTTTACAGACTAATGAATAACACTGACTCAGAATATATAATTGAAGTTGAAGACCTTGTAGTTCAATACGGCACTAGGAGTGTGCTGGACGGTATCTCTTTCAAGGTAAAGAGAGGAGAAATCTTTGTTATTTTGGGTGGCAGCGGCTGTGGTAAAAGCACATTATTGCGGACATTGGTCGGACTACTTCAACCCCAGTCGGGAAAGATTTGCATGTTCGGCAAAGATGTAACGAAAATGAGTGATAAGGAGCAGATTGAACTTCGTAAATCTATCGGCATGTGCTTTCAAAATTCTGCCTTATTTAACTCAATGACGGTTGGAGAAAATGTAGCCTTACCGTTGAAGGAACATACACATCTCGCAGATTCAACAATAGAAATTATGACACAAATAAAATTAGATTTAGTAGGGCTTAGTGGTTGTGCTAATCTATATCCTTCACAATTAAGTGGTGGCATGAGAAAGAGGGCAGGAATAGCACGTGCTATGGCTCTGGACCCTGAAATCATATTTTATGATGAGCCTTCCTCCGGTTTAGACCCTATTGTTGCAGCCGGTTTAGACCAATTGATACGGAAAATGCAGAACACCTTTAACCTGACCAGTGTCGTAGTTACGCATGATTTAGAAAGTGTGCAAATTATTGCTGACCGTGTGTGTCTGCTGAATGAAGGTAAAATTGTTGCTATCGGCGAGTTAAAAGATATGGAAGCCAACAATGACCCATATCTCCGACAATTTTTTACACGAACCCCGAATATAGAAGAGAATCAGCATACTTCCGTAATTTTGGATTAGTTTGAATATATGTAATAATAGAACAAAATGTAATCAATGGAATTGGTGATTTGTAATGAATGCAGAGGCAAATGAATTTACAAGAAAGGAAATAATTGCAGGCTTATTTGTCGTAGTTAGTGTTACTATTTTGGTGATTTTTATACTTTTGGCGCGTGGTTTTAGACCAACAACGGGCACTAAGGTATATTATGCAAAATTCAAAAATACATTGGGATTAGACAGTGGTGCAGATGTCCGCTATGGAGGTTTGAAGGTAGGTAAAGTGATTGATATTTTTCCCGATACTGAGGACCAGAGTCAAGTATGTGTAAAACTTGCTATATCGCCAGATATTATATTGAACCAAAAATGTATCGCCTCTGTAGAACAAGTCTCTATCACCTCAGGACGCCATCTTGAAATTTCTACTGGTGAAGCAAATGCGCCAGTGATAGAAGAAGGAGGGGTAATTACATCTATAAATAAAACAGGAAATATTGTTGATTTGCCTGACCTTACAGGCTCAATTGCAAAGGTAGAACGACTCCTTGACGATATAACTGACTTTTTAGGAATGGATAAAATCCGTGCAGCAGAAGCATCAGGCACACCCAAAACCCGTATTGGCGAACTACCCCAACAGATTGACAATACTCTGGGGAAAGGAACAGAATTTATAGACGAACTTAACGGAATAGTAAAAGAACAAAAACCACAAATCTCAGAAATTGTCAAAAATATTAAGGAAATAGAAAAAGATACAGAGAAAGTCATAGAACAGATAAATGAGGTAATTGCAGAAAATCGGGTGCCTGTCCGTGATTCATTAAATTCAGTTAAGGATGTGCTCGCAAAAATACAATCTCTGTCCGAAAATAGTGCTGATAATCTTGAAAATATCCTTAACAATGTGGAAAAAATAACCAGCAATGTTGATAACCTATCCTCTGAAACTAAAAATTGGATAAGCAAGAATAAGATAAACATTGACCAACTTATTTTAGACCTAAAAGAGACCATTCGTAATTTGCGGTTGCTGTCTCAAACACTGGCAGAACAACCACAATCTATCCTTACAGGGAGAATCCCGGGAGGGAAAAAATAATATGGTTAATATACCTTATCTCAATATTAAATTTGTAAAAAAAACAATTAAAAAATTAGGTATGATTTGCATTCTAGTCTTACTATCAGGGTGTATATCTGCTCCCTCTTTTAATTATTACACTCTTGATAATTCATTCAAGCCACAAATAAATGAAAAGCCGATATGCCTTCAGGTCTCAAGTATTCGTCTGGCTGAACCATTGAAACGCAAAGAAATTATGGTGCGCAAAAACTCTGTTCAAGTTGAATACTACTCTGTTCATCTCTGGGCTTCCAGTCTGGAAGAGTTATTAACAAATAAATTAAACCAGAGTTTTTTATGTCAGCAGTCGGAGAAAACTACTCCCGATTATTATCTACATATTGATGTGTTAAACTTTGAAGAGGTGGAAATGCCTGCCATGCCTTATACAGATGTTAAATTTGTGGTCCAATTTCTTGACCCTACAAGTATGAAAGTAATTAGTCAAAAAATGTATACCACAGAAAAGGAATGCACATCAAAAGAGGTCACAGAATTAGTAAAAACCTTCTCTTTAAGTGTTGATGAAATTATTGAGAAAATCTATAATGATGCAAAAAATATAAATAAAATTTAAAATGGAGGGTTTCGTCTCCATGCCACGAATAGAAGTGGACGACTGCATAAGTGATTATGAACGGGCTGTCTGTTATTTTACACTCCCTCATCTAATATTTCACTTAAATCCTATTATATTGTTTACTTATTTTGTTAGTGTTATTTTTGCTTTTTTAGTAACCTTTATGGGATTAATATTTTTGAATCCCTACCTCTCTTATGGAGGAACTATTGCTCTGGTCATTATTATTTTATATGGCATTATCGCAATTACAGGCAAAACCTTACTTAACGAATTGAGATGGAGAGAATACCTTGCAGAGGCTCATGGCTCTACTTCACAAGTATCTTTAGATTTGCCTGACCCATTCGAAGACCATGAACTATATATCGTCCCATTAAAAGAAAGGCAAACCCATCTTTATCCCTGTGTAAATCGTGAAGGTGAAATTATATATTTTATTGAGGAAAAAGAAAAGGGGCGACACTGGATTATAAAAGACTCGTTAGAAAAAGATGTATATACAATCCATGCTAAACATGCCTTATTCTCTATCGTATTCACCTCAAAAGCACCCTTAATACTGAAGGTTTACCATGACGATAAACTTGTGGCACAGGTTAAACCTCGTTTCTCATTTTTTGGTTCCTCTTATCTCATAACACTTTTTGAGCCACAGGCGAAAATATATTGGGTTTTACAATCAGGGATTTTCTTACAAAGAGAACTGGTTGGGCGAATCTATCAAGTCCGCAAAAATCTATACCTCGATGTTCAGAAACCGCATTTCAATTTAGGAATCTTATCTCTACTAATTAGCTCCCAACTATAATCAATCAGAAGAATAATGGAATCTGTACCGTTTAACAACTTATTCTTTGTTCATTGGTATTTCATCACTGGTTTTCAGGGCTCGGAGCATTTTTTGAATATCAAAAAAACCGCGTACACCTACATACAAAGTCATTGTAGAATACCATGCAATACAAAATATTGTAACCAGTAGCCAGAAAGTAGTCATTAAAATAACTCCTATTTCCAATTAAGCAGTTTGCTTATTTAATATCAAATACTTTTTCAAAAGTGAACCAATTATCATTGCTAATCCCGCGACAACATAGGAAGCAATACCCGATTTATAGGGACCAATTCCTTTTGCCCATTCCGCAGTTGCAGGAAGTTGTTCTAACACTAAAAATCCGATAGGGAAAAATGCACCAAAAAAGATAGCACTAATTGCACCCCAGTTGTTGGCATCTTTCCAATAACAGCATGCAATAAGCAATACGGACATGCTGGAAAGATAGATTGTCCCTGTTACTCCCAGATAATCCCATAAATTTCCTTTTAATGGATACCATAGTCCATAAAATAGCAAGAACAATCCAATGCAACCTACAATGAAACGATTGATAAGAACCCCTCTCTTTTCTGACCATTGTCGGTTTTTTCTGAAAGGTGCCAGAATGTCGTTATAGATAACGCCACCCCATGTGAGCATATATGCAGAATCGGTAGACATGTCTGCTGCGAGCATGCCTGCAATAAGAATTCCAATGAGTCCAGTTGGTAGGAATGTAGCTAAAAATTTAGGCATGGCATACAGGGTGTTTCCGCCAATTTGTTCTGGCGTTAGAACAGCCAGAGCCGCAATTCCCCATAGACCGGGAATTAGAAATCGTGCGGTAAAGAAGAAACTTGTATGGATATAAACTTGTCTACCAATTTTTGTGCTTTTTGCAGAGAGCACTCGTTGTATTACGGCTTGCCATGTCAATACTACGGCAAACTGCAAACATAAATTGAACAATACAAATTCGTATCCACGGTCCATCAAGAAAGGATTAAACCCTGCTGCACCATGATGTTTTTGAACTGTTTCTACTAATGGAGACCAACCTATTTTTGCAAGGATTAACACAGTAACTACCAGCATACTTATACTCATGACAATAAATTGAAGGAAATCTGTCACAAGCACTGAAAGCATACCCCCAAGAACTGTATAAACGGCTACAGTAACAAGTAAAATTGACATAATAATCTCAAGTTGGTGAGACTGCACAAACTGTTCAGGATTAAACCCTGTGGATAGTAATAAAAATTCGCCTCCTGTCCTTAAAAACACGCCCATATTTAATAGTCCACCGAGAACAATAACTACACCTGATAGCCAGCGGACAGTTTGTCCAAATCGTTTTTCAAACAGTTCAGGAATAGTCATAACCCCTGCATCGCGTAACGGTTTTATACAGAAGCCCGTAATTCCAACAATAAGCATAGCAACTGTTTGAAGAATGCCAGGCACTACTCCTGAAAAGCCCATCTTGAAGCAATTTTGTGCTGTATACATGCAGGTTACAATTCCAAACTCGGTTGCGGCTAATGAGGCAATCCCTAAATACAGATTCATTTCACGCCCAGCAACGAGGTAATGCTCTACTTTGCCTACATATTTACGAACTGCCAGACCTGCAACAATTGTTAAAAGTAAATAAAGACCTACAATACCCGCATCAATAAAACCAAAATGTGTCATCATCAAAACAACCCTTATTAATTAAATTTGGTGATTATCTATTTAAATCCACCAATGAGAACGATGTTAAAATTAAAAATATAAATCTTTATTACGATGATTATATCTAAATTCTAATTCTTTAAGGTAATATAACTATTGTCCGCTAAAAATATGGAGATTTTTTCCATAATTTCAATGATAATATTGTTTGATAAAAATAATGAACAATGATATTACTATTCCACAGTCTTTTTACAAAATAAAGAGGGAATGCCAATTCACTAACAGATATATATAGAAAAAGATAAAAATCAATGTAGGGGTTTGATTTATCAAACACTCAAATTGCCGATATCTAAATTATCATATAGACTATAGTTTTAATTTCTGTGCACGACGAATCGTGCCCCTACAATAACACGAAAATATCAATTTATGATAGTTTATACATAAAGCAATGGAATATCATATACCCTTAATATAGTTTATTTCTAAAAGGAATAATAAAAATAAATCAAATAATTATTTATCCCTACCCGAAAATAGATATTTTATTGTCTATCTCAATATCAAAAGATAGTTCTCAAATCTTTTAGCGGACAACAGTAAGTTAATCTGTATAATTTTATCATGTTTTTAGGTATCAGGGTCATGAAATCTGTCTCTATTTTGGAAACCAGAGGTTCTGGCACATATATATAAAGGTCTTTGTTTCACCTCATCATAAATTCGCGCAATATATTCAGCAAGGAGGCTAATCCCCACTAAATTGATGCCACCAAAGAAAGAGATGGAAATTAGTTGAGAAGCCCATGCAGTAACGGCAAGACCTGTTATCAGTTTGTGGTATAAAGCAAAGGAAATCAGGATTATACAAAGGAACAGACTGCAAATTCCTATAAAACGGAAAAAGAAGAGTGGTGCATACGAAAATGAGAAGAAGGCATTCATGGCTAAAGTCCACAGTCCTCGAAAACCTACGCGTGGTTTTAAGTCATAGCGGGCTCTTCGTTCAACATCTATCCCTATTTGTTTAAAGCCAACCCAACCTCGTAGACCAGGGATATAACGATTACGTTCAGGACATTTTTTAATTGCTTCAACTACTTTTCTATCCATTAAGGCAAAATTTCCTGCGTCAATAGGAAGTAGCACCTGAGCACTAATTGATAAAAGGCGATAAAATAGCCATGTGCAAAAGCGGAAAAGAAAATTTTCCTTTCTATGTACCCTTTTAGCAAATACCACATCGTATCCATTTTTCCATGAATCAATAAGTTTTGAAAAACATTTGGGGTCATCTTGACCGTCGGAATCCATTATGATTATGCAGTCTCCATTTGCATAATGCAAGCCAGCCGTTACAGCAGAAGGTTGCCCAAAATTTCGAGCAAGATGAATAGCATAAACAAGTCCTGAATACTTTATTGTTAAATCATCTAAATATTTTTCTGTATTATCTGTGCTTCCATCATTTACAAAGATAATTTCAGCGTTCTCAGTTAACTTCAATTCATTTAATTCGTTAATAATTTCAGAAACGAACTGTTCAATATATGCCCCTTCATTATACACAGGAGCCACGATAGAAAGAATGAAATTTACAGGTTTTGTTTCCATTTTCTAATATTCATGTAATTGAATTAGGTGCACGCATAAATATTTTTATACAAAATTCAATCGGATTTATTCCTATCAATAACTGTATTCCTATAATAATTGTCAATATCATAATAACAAAATTAAAAGTTCGTTCTGAAATCTTATTTGATAGCCATACCCCAAGAAAGGAACCTATTGGGATAAAGGGTAATAGAAATATATCAAATTTAAGCACCGACCAGTCAACCAGACCTACCCCTATATAAAAGGGCAACTTGGTGATATTGATTAATGTGAATGTCCATGCCACAGTCCCTACAAATAATGATTTACCAAGATTTTTGGAAAACATGTATAAACTCACAATGGGACCTGCTGCATGAGCAAGGGTAGATGTAATACCTGCAAGTATTCCTGCAATAATTCCTGTCCATGTTCCAAAGTTTCTATTCTCAACCCATTTCATAGAAAATTCTTTACCCCAGATATATAAAGCGAAGATTATAGCAATAACTCCTACAAATTGTTTTAGTGGCTTTTCATATTGCTTGATTCCTGCCTCACCCATATACCACCACATTGCAGAACCGATAATAATACCCACGATAGCAGGTAGATAAATTTCTATGATTGGTTTCCATAGTTTGTTTTTTCTATGAACATATATTGCATTTAAGTCGCAAAGGATTAATATAGGTAGAAGTGTCGCTGCTACTTTATTCGGAGGCATAACAAGCATCATAAGAGGCACAGAAATAATTCCTGCTCCTCCTGCAAAACCTGACTTGCTTATGCCTTGAATAATGACACCCAGTGCAACAAAAATCCAGAAAATTACGGCTGGCATATTTGGTAAAGCATAAGGAGCCCAAATATTTTCCATTTATTAAAGTCCTAAATTTGTCAGTTTAAATACAAAAATAAACATGATTATATAATATTTGTCTATCAATATTATTTTCATTATTCACTAAATTTTTAAGAAGGGCATTTAATATAAACTTATGCTAATATGCTCTTACATAATATGAATATTGTATTGTCTATAATAATGAATAAAATTCTTTCTAAAACTTTTACTTGACAGTAATGACTGAAAGAAGGAAAATAAATAATTTAACAGGATTAGAATTAAAGGTATATAAATTTGCTTATAATGTTTTTTTTCAGTATTATGTTTTTACAAAAGTCTAAATTTATTAAAGGAGGTATTTCATGCTTAACTTAGGTTATATACTTGAAGAGACTGCAAAAACTTATCCAGATATTATCGCTATAATTTTAGACCAGATAAAAATAAGTTATGAACAATTGAATAAATATTCAAATCGTGTAGCAAATATACTACGACAAAAAGGGCTAAAAAAGGGGGATAAGGTCGCTATGATGATTCCTAATCTCCCATATTTCCCTATCATATATTATGGGATATTAAAGGCAGGAGGGGTCATTGTTCCTGTAAATGTTTTGTATCAGAAAATGGAAATTGAACATTACATTCGAGATTCCGAATCGTATGTTTTTTTTGTGTATCATGAATGTTCTAATGAGGCTATAAAAGCATTTAATTCTGTAGATTCCTGTAAACATCTGATTGTCATCCCTGCTATTGACAATATGGGAGATTTAGAAAATGGAGAGAATTTTAATAAATTAATGATGGAATCCAATGATGAGTTCGATATAGAACAAACAATGCCAGATGATACTGCTGTCATTTTATATACATCTGGAACCACAGGTTCACCTAAAGGTGCTGAGTTGACCCATTTTAATATGTTTTTTAATTCCTACTATGTATCGCATGAAATTGTTCGGCTTACACCGGGCTCAACCTGTCTCGTAGCCTTACCTCTGTTCCACTCATTTGGTCAGACCTGTGTTATGAATGCAAGTATTATGCGTGGTGGGACTATGACCATGCTCCCCAGGTTTGAAACACAAAAAGCGATGGAAGTCATCGTCAGAGACCGTGTAAATGTATTGGTAATGGTGCCGACAATGTATGCCTTCATATTAAATACTTCGAATTGGCAAGATTATGATTTTTCTAATGTCCAGTTGGCTATTTCAGGAGGTTCCGCCTTACCCGGAGATATTCACCAAAGATTTCAGGAAAGATATGGCATTACTATTCTTGAAGGTTACGGTCTCTCAGAAACAAGTCCTGTAACATCATTTACCGCATTAGGAGAAGAGGTTCGAGTAGGCTCAATTGGAAAACCAATATGGGGAGTTGATATGCGAATTATGAAGGATGACGGAACTTTTTCCGGTCCTGATGAAATTGGTGAAATTGTAATTCGTGGACATAATGTAATGAAAGGATATTATAAAAGACCCGATGCCACAAAAGAGGTAATGTTAAATAACTGGCTACATACTGGTGATATGGGACGAATAGATAAAGATGGATATTTCTATATCGTTGATAGAAAGAAGGAATTGATTATTCGTGGAGGTATGAATATATATCCAAGAGAGATAGAAGAAGTTTTGTATAAACATCCCAAAGTTTTTGAAGCAGCAGTGGTAGGTATTCCAGACAAAATGCGTGGTGAAGAGGTGCGAGTTTATGTGTCACCCAAAGAAGGAGAAAAAATACAACCAGAAGAGATTATGCAATTCTTGCAAGAAAGAATAGCAAAATTCAAATTGCCTAAAGATGTAGTTGTGCTTCCTCAACTACCCAAAGGTGCCACAGGAAAAATTTTAAAACGCCAATTGCGAAACATGCCAATCGTGTAGAGCAATAATTATTATTTTATTCTTGCCTATTTGGAAATATTATTTTACAAATGCTTTTAGTGGATACTAATAATTATTTATTTTTTTGTATGTTAAAAGACATATAAGTATACTTTATTTTAATTATAAGTTTATCTTATAAACTATTCTAGGTTATTTATGATTAAGTTTTAATTATATACTCATAGGTAGTATATATGTTTAAGTCTTTGTATCGTTTGTATTTAAGGGAAGAAAGTTGTTTAAGTTGAATTAATATAAATAATGAACAAACCTGAAATAGTAAGTTTTAATAAAAATAAAAATATAAAATGAAAAGTAAAAATTATGTTGACAAATGGTATCTATATATGGTATAAATAATATCGGTATACCACAATATAAAAGTTGGGTATACCCTGTGAAATTCACAAGGTAGGTAAACTAATAAAAAGGAGAACCAAAATGGCCGCAACAAAGAAAGCCGCTGCAAAAAAAGCTCCTGCAAAGAAAGCCGCTGCAAAGAAGGCTCCTGCAAAGAAAGCAGGTTGCAAGTAGTATTCCGAAGAAACTAAACGCCTTTTATTTAAGCACAGGCCACAGTAAATGTGGTCTGTGCTATTGTATTTATGATAAATTTTTTGCCACTATTTGGATAAATAAAGAGTCTTATTGTATTATTGTTTTGTATAAGTATCAAAGATAAAATGGAAGGAAGTGGCTATGAAAAAGTTTAACATTAGAATTATGCCAATTACTTGTTTCTTTTTTATTATTAATGTTCTTATGTTTGCCCAATTGAGTTATGCAGAAGGGACGATTAAAGTAATGACATTTAATCTTCGATTTGGGACTGCTCCCGATGGTCCCAATCACTGGAATAACCGAAAGGATATGGTTATTGAAGTAATTAAAAACTATGACCCGGATTTATTAGGGACACAGGAATGTCTCGATTTTCAAGCAAGGTATATTGTAGAGCAAATCCCTGCCTATGCTGTGATAGGTAGAGGAAGGGAGAAAGATGGTTCGAGCGAACAAACGGCTGTATTCTATAAAAAAGATTTATGGGATGTTCTGGAAACAAAATATTTCTGGATTTCAGAGACACCAGAGGAACCCGGGTCAAAGTCATGGGATACTGCTTGCACAAGAATAGTCACCTGGTTAAAATTGAAGCATCGCCCTTCAGGAAAGGAATTTATTTATATTAATACACACTTAGACCACAAAGCCAAAATGGCTCGACAAAAAGGTGCAGAACTTATTAGTGAACGGGTTAAACAAGAGGGTGAAGGTAAAACAGTTATACTCACAGGCGATTTTAATGCTGTTGCTGAAATTTCAGAGCCATGGAAGATTTTTATCAACAATGGTTTTAATGATTCATGGCTAAAGTCGGCAGAAAGAGTGGGACCTCCAACAACCTGGTGTGGATTTAGAGACCCCGAAGCAGATGCTACTAATCGTATTGACTGGGTCTTATATCAAGGACCGATTCAGCCGTTGAAATGTGAGACGGTAGTTTATAAAAAGGACGGAAGATATCCATCTGACCATTTCCCTGTGGTAACAGTTTTTAAGTTAGGCTCATAACTGATATAATCACTTCTATCTTTTTTTTCATTTTTTATTAAATATATTCCTTTATTAAGTTAAGTATTGGATTATAACTATGGCAGAGGTTAAAGTAATTACATTTGATTTGTGGGATTGTCTTTTTATTGATGACAGTGATGAGCCTAAAAGAGCGAAGGCAGGTTTGCCGAGCAAGAAGGTATCTCGTCGTGAAATACTTCATAAAGCCCTCTCTCAAATTTCACCTATAGATAGAGAAATTGTAAATGTTGCTTTTGATGTTGTTGATTCCGCATTCTGGAAGGTCTGGCACGACCAACTTGTAACATGGACAGTCGCAGAACGATTATCTGTTCTGCTTGAAGGTTTGGGTCTTTCCTTGCCGAAGGAGATTTTTGATGAAGTTGTAAAATCTTATGAGAATATGGAGATTGAATATATGCCCGACCCTGCTCCAGGGGCAGTTGAGGCATTGAAAGAGTTAAATAAGAAATATCATCTGTCCATTATTTCCGATGCTATCTTTACTCCCGGTAAAAATTTAAGGATTTTACTAAAAGAAGCAGGGATGTATCCTTATTTCGAGTATTTTGTTTTCTCTGATGAGATAGGTGTATCTAAACCGCATCCCGCGGTATTTGAATCAGTTGCAAAACACTTTCAAGTTGAGTATGAGAATATCGTGCATATTGGAGACCGCCCACATAACGACATTTTAGGTCCTCAATCCGTAGGTGCAAGAGGTGTTCTCCTAACCGCTGTGAAAGAGCGACCATTAGAAGGGATATGCCCTGATGCTATTTGCACAAAGTATGAAGATTTACCAAAGATTATTGATGAAATGAATAAATAAAGTTTTGTAAAAGTAAGGAGTTTTTGTATGAGTAAAGTGCCTCGTTTTCTAATCGTTGACGGGTATTCGGTTAAGAGTCGTGAGCAATTTAACCAGGTAGGTATGCGGCTTGCTGGTGTTTTGTATGCAGATTTATTGGCTAAATATTTACCTGAAGCGCAGTATGACATCTGGTATAGCAGTGATGAAGGTGCAGTCCCTCCAACCGATGAGCAATTGAATGAATACACAGCAGTAATCTGGCCCGGATGTAATCTCACGATTTATGATGATGACCCACGCGTGCATAGACACATTCGGTTATGCCAGAGTTGTTATGAAGCAGGCATACCACAAATCGGCAGTTGTTGGGGTATCCAGTTGGCAAATTACGCAGCGGGTGGAAAGGTCGAACCACATCCAAAGGGCAGGGAAATGGGGATTGCTACAAAGATTCATCTTACCGATGAAGGTAAAAAGCATCCAATGTTTAAAGGAAAACCTGAGGTGTATTCACACTTTGTCAGTCATGATGATTATGTATCAAAATTGGCAGAAGGTGGCGTTCTGTTGGCAGGGAACGATTGGAGTCCTGTGCAGGCATGCGAAGTCCATCACAAGAAAGGTGTGTTCTGGGCAACACAATATCATCCTGAATATAACCTGCACGAGATGGCAAGATTGATTATTGCTCGTGAGCCAAAACTTATCCAGCAGGGAATGTTTCGCGACCATGAAGATATGGTAGTCTATGTAACCCGTCTGGAAATGGTGTATGAAAATCCATCACTAAAATATATACGCTGGCAATATAAAATTGATGATGATTTGATTGATGACCGTATCCGTGAATGTGAATTTATTAACTGGATAGAAGCAATCATCAAACCCAGAATTGCAAGCAAGTAAAAATTAAATGTTAAAATTTGCGGGGGAGTTGTTGAAGGTATTCACTATATTGGCAGAGGTGGGCTATAACCCTCGCCATAGTTAGGGGATTAGGGAATACATAGATATTTAGTTCTTCTAATTTTGTGAACACAGGATTTGGATTTTTGAGTTGCGATGACATTTTAATATCTGACGCAAGGAAAATAGGCTTTTTATATGTGTCAATAAAATTAGCAATCTCTTCAACATCTCTTAATTCTATACTGGTGCCTATTTCAGCGAGTTTGTCTATGCCTAATGAATGTGCACGGTCTGAATATTGGAACTGCAAGTTTGCATTAGAAATATAGCCTATACCCAAAACGATTAGCAGGTCAATAGATTCGTCCTGAACTAAAATTTCTAATGCGTTTCTGAACAGGTTAACATCAGTTCCTGCAACCATATCAACAGGGTTTATTCGATTCCACCATTCTGGCATAACTTTATCTAATTTTTGCAATGTTGTTTCTGACAATTGAATAACATTTAGTCCAGCAGTAGCACACACATCAGCACAGATAACTCCCCAACCACCACCTTGCGACAAAATCCCTGTATTTCTACCTCGGGGCAGAGGGAGATTGGCAAGCAGATGAGATGTTTCTATCGCTTCATATATATCTTCTACAAGTATTCCACCATTCTGGACACAAATTCCTTTGAATAAACGATAGTCAGTTGCCAGAGCGCCAGTATGAGATGAAGCAGCACGAGAACCCTCCTGCGTTCTGCCTCCTTTCATAACTATAACAGGCTTATTCTTAGAAACTTCTTTTAATTCGCTATAGAAATTTTTGATACCTTTTGCATTTTCTATATAAGAGTATATAACTTTTGTTTTAGGGTCAGAGCCTAAGAATTTTAAGTAATGTGAGTTTTTAATAACGGCTTCGTTCCCGGTGCTAATAAATCTGGCAATACCCAATTTGTGCTCCTTAGCCCAACAGATTGCCGTTTCACCAATGTTGCCGCTTTGCGAGAGAATACTTAATTTGCCTACCTCAGGAAATCCACCAAACATGGTGCAACATAAAGCCATAGGGTCTGGACTAATTACGCCTGCACAATTCGGACCTATCAGATATAATCCATGCTTCATTGCAAGTTGTTTTAGTTCATCCTGCGCCGTTCTCGCCTTATCATCATTCAATTCACCAAAACCAGCAGTTATGACCAGAACTGTTTTGATACCTTTCTCTGCACAATCTTGCACACAGGAATATACCGCAGGTGGAGGAACGATAATCACCGCTAAATCTACTGTTTCGGGTAATTCCATGATTGAAGGATAGCATGGGATATCCAGGACTTCTGTTCGTTTTGGATTTACACCATAAATTTTACCTTTATATCCACCTTCCAGAGTATTGAAGGGGACTCGAAATCCCCATTTCAAAGGAGAATTTGTAATGCCGACAAAGACTATGCTTTTAGGCTCAAACAATTTCAAGAAATGGTCAAAATTGAATGTAATAGTCTCTTCTACTTTTATATCATAAGTAGGATGGTGGTTGGTAATTGCTAAAGCATCTACCGCAATAGGAGATTCCCCCTGGATAAGAAGAGGGTTTAATTCAAAATGAGATATTTCAGGTTCATTTGACAAAAGATTCTCTATGGCTTTTATTGTCCAAAATAGCATGTCCATATTAACAGGAGGTTCTCCCCTAAATGCACCAAACATTTTCCTACATTTCAACTCATTAATCATCTCTTGCAAATCTACCTTGCTAAGGGGCATGCTACGGAATGATACATCCTCAATTGCTTCTACAAGCACACCACCCAACCCTATATACACGCATTTCCCATAATCAGCATGCTTCATACCACCTACTATAATTTCTCGCTTCCCCAAAATATGACTTTGCAACAAAAATCCTGAAAAAGGAAGCCCCTGGGATTTATTTTGTATGTCTTCTATTGCCTTTATAAACGCCTCTTCAGATTTTATATTCGTATTTACCAATCCCAGGTCGCTTTTGTGTGAAACCCCTTCTACTACCCCTTTTACAGTTAAGGGAAAATTTAATTCTTTAGAATAGGCAATAGCATCATTAAAATTATCACACACACGAAAATCGGCAATAGGTATCTTGTATTTATTTGCTAAATTTAAAGCCTTTACTTCTGTTAAAATATTTGTTTGTTTTTTATCCATCGTAAAGAACCCTCACCAGTTGTTATTAAAATATAAAATATATATTAACAAAAACGAGTATGGTAATTGTATTTTGTAAGATTATTACAATTGGCAATTAGTTGTTTCTACCACCTCGCCAGCGTCTTCTTGTCTGTTTATGCTCTCCTATTTTCCCTTTATTTTGTTCATCTCCACTATAAAGTTTCTTGTAAAAAAGGGCTTCTTTATCTGAAAGTGTTTTATTTCGTATCATTGCTTTTATTTTATCAATATTTGTTGCTAAACCTGTTGGCTTCGGGAGTGATTCTTCTACGACAATAGAAGAGGTCTCAACGGCTTGTTTTTCAGGCAAGACTTGAAATATAAGGTTGACTATAAAAGCAAGTGCAAAAATAATAGATATAGTTAAAAATATGTAATCACTTTTTTTCATGTTTGTAGCACCGATTGCATTGGATACAATCTATTTCCTCAGGTCTGGAAATTCCCAAATCACAACGAGCAGGTAAAGTCCTTTGCCAGAAGAAAGAGAATAATCGCAATGATTGTATTAAACTTAAAAAAGCACCTGTGGGACATAGCACACGGCACCAGAATCGCTTGTATAAAAGACTTGCCAATAATACGCAAATCCCAAAGATAGTTGCTAAATTTGTAAAGTCTAAATTGAAAAATGTAAGAAGCGGGTCAATACTAACTAATTTTAATTCTCGTGTTATGAAATAAATTAATAAGAATAGGAAAAGAATTAGATATTTGAATTGTCGTGAGGTATACCAGGCTTGGCGAGTAGGGACAAGGCGTTTGTTTATATATTCAATCTTGCTAATAAGTTCAGATAGAGCACCGACAGGACATAAGTATCCACAATAGATATTCCCATTGATAAGAACTAATAGAGGTATGCCTATTGCCAGTATTAGAGAGATAGAAAAGGTTATTGACAGTTTGTCTATAGAAAACAACTGGATTACGGAATATGTCCCATATTGAATGTTTAGCCAGAAGCCCAAAATCAGCACAACGGCTATAAGCCATAGGGTTCGCAAAAAATCATTATGGTAAAACCGCATTATAATAGCACCAAGAATAAATATTAAAAAGATGTAAATAGAATTTTTTGACTTTTGTGTTTGATTAGTAAATTCTTGAATATCTCCTGCACTTGATTCTGTTCCCTGAATAATCTTTGCGAACTCTTTTCCTGCAAATTGCACTGCTCTTTTGATTGCATCTGCTGTGGTTGTCGCACCACTT
>DAOOVZ010000021.1:19569-25170 GCA_035370665.1 Candidatus Hydrogenedens sp. | reverse complement strand
GCCAGAGGAAATAAAAAACTGGGTTATTGAACAATATGGAGTAAATGCTTATTATTTGCCTGAGGGAAAAATTAAAGAGTTAATTGCGAAAAATAAGCCCAAAGTGCTTACGGACCGATATGCACCAGTGGAAAATCTTTTAGCACCAATGGTCTCCTTAACAGAAGAAACGCCCTATTTCCGCCGTTTAGGTTATGCTATAAAAGAGACTGAGTTAGGACAGGTGGATAAGGGAATTGAAGAAATAATAAAGATAGTTAATGAGCGTCCTAATTTTAATGAAGCATACTTAGTCTTAGCCGAAACACTGATTGAAGCAAATCGTTTTGCAGAAGCGGTGACCTGGGCAAAGAAGTTAATTCAACAAGTGCCACAGGAAGTTAAAGGGTATGTTGTTTTAGGAACGGCTTATGCACATTTGGGCGATACGGCGTCTGCTATTGCTGTCTGGGAAAAAGCACTTAAAATGGACCCAAATTTATTGAATATAAAGATAAATCTGTCAAGTTTACTTATTCAACAAAATCAATTTGACCGGGCAGAGCAGTTATTGAAAGAGGTTCAGGGTAAAGACACATCTTTGGATACGGCAGTTCTATCCAATCTGGCTTCTCTTTATTTCTCACAGGGAAAATTGGAATGGTCGTTGAAAGAACTACTTAAATTAGAACAACTTCAACCTCAGAACTATTTTGTCAAAGAACAAATTGCTATTGTTTACCACCGTTTAGGTAATATAGAAAAAGCAAGGGAACTTGTCCAGGAATGTCAAAAAGCCAATCACCCTGTTAACCCCGAATTCCTCCGCATAATCGAACAAGGCATCAAACAATAATCTTATATTCCATTCCTATCCTTAAACAAAGTTGATACTTTTGTAAAATCAAGGTTTGTCTTCAAAAACAGACAGGAAAAGGAAAGAACATTAGGAAGATTTTTTTGTTGGATTGGCGTTATAATATATAAAGAAAAGGATATAATTTTACTTATACTATTGGGAATGCTTCATGACCTTAAATCGAGAAGAAATGTATCGAATTTTTGATGAGACGGTAATAATAAAAAAGCCAAGATATGGGATAATTAAAGGTTATCATGAATTACCTTATGTTTGTCTCGGAGAAGCATTAGAGTCTTCTTATGGTTCTTTTTATGTCCGTGGCAAGATACAGGTGACTCCACAGTTCGTTATAACGCCATCACACTACAAGGCAAAATATAGTGACCTCTTTGGTGAGGACAAAATTGATGTATCTATTGCGGGGCGTATTTTCGGATTTTTAGGATTCCCTGACAAACCTGTGGAATGCAAATTGGAATATCTGGAAGTGAAACATCTGGCAGAGAATATAGATACTGCTTTATCGCAGAATCTAGATGAATTAGAAAGGAAAGAAGATATAACAACAGGTCTGTTTATTACACCGGATAGTCGTTATTATCCTATCTCTATCGAAAGGTTTATTACATCTATATTAGACGATGAATTTTCATTTTAAGGAGGAAATTGTATGAAAAGTGCCTATGAACTTGCAATGGAACGACTTAATAAAACAAGTGGAGAAGTCAAAAAACTGACACCTGAACAAAAAGAAAAAATTGCTGAGATAAGACGAAAATATGAGGCAAAAATTGCAGAAATTAAAATTTCTTATGAATCAAGACTTAATAGTGCATCTACTTATGAAGAATTGGAAGCCATAAAAGCAGAATTAAGCCAAGAAATTCAAAAATTGGAAGAAGAGTGCCAGAGAGAAAAAGATGAGGTCTGGGGAACACAAACCAAAGAAGACTAAAGAATTCCACCTTTAAGAACCGTATATACAAACAAATACTTTTAGTGGCTAATCATAAAATTCTGACTATAAAATAATAGGGAATATAAGTCGGAAGAGAATAAAACGGAAACTACTTGATTTACCTACAATAAGTAATATTTGCTACTAAAATATTTATTACCCGAAAATTTTATAGTTTAATCACCTTTTCTTTCAAATGGCTGCTGATGTTCCTTGTTGCGTTTCGTGTATCTAGAACGAGTAATGAACCTTTCACTATTGCCTCATAGTCATAATTTGAATGTTCGGTAATAATTGCTACGAGGTCAAATTGTGATAAGCCATTTGTTAGTTGGTAGTGATAAAATTTTTCTCCCTCCACTTCTATCTGTTCAATATATGGGTCTGAAAAATATACCTGTGCACCTTTTTTCATTAGTAGGGAAATAATATCCAATGCTGGTGATTCTCGCAAATCAGAAACATCTTTTTTATATGTTACGCCGAGAAGCAGGATTTTACTTCCTTGAATGCTTTTCTTCTTCTCATTCAACGCATCTGCAATTTTCTCTACAACATATCTTGGCATAGACGAATTAATGGCACGCGCCAGTTCAATAAAGCGTGCGGTATAATCCAAAGTCTTCATTTTCCAGGAAAGATAAGCGGGGTCAATAGGGATACAATGTCCTCCAAGTCCTGGTCCGGGATAGAAAGGCATGAACCCAAACGGCTTTGTTTTTGCGGCATCTACTACCTCCCATATATCTACACCTAATTGGTCGCACATTATCGCCATCTCGTTAACCAGTGCGATATTTACTGCACGAAAAGTATTTTCCAACAATTTGACCATCTCTGCGGTTCGTGCATTTGAGACAGGGACAATTTCTGAAACTACATGTTTATAAAGTTCTATTGTCTTTTGTGTGCATGCAGGGGTAATACCGCCAATCACTTTTGGTGTATTTTTTATATTAAATTGCTTATTTCCGGGGTCAATTCGTTCAGGAGAAAATGACAGGTAGAAATCTTCCCCTACGAGTAATCCTTGTTTTGCCAGCCGTGGCAGAACTACCTCTTCGGTTGTTCCTGGGTAGGTTGTGCTTTCAAGCACAACAAGCATACCATTATGCAAGTGAGGTTCAATCGCATCTACCGCCTGAACAATAAATGACAAATCTGGCTCCTGAACCTTATTTAGCGGCGTAGGCACACAGATACAAACCGCATCTGATTGTTCCAGTATTTCATACTTATCTGTAATAGAAAAATGATTTGTTTCCAATGCCTCCTTAATTCGCTGTGAAGGAACATCATCAAGATATGAAACACCTGACTGAAGTTTTTTCACCTTTTCTTTATCTGTTTCAATACCCCAAACTTGCAAACCACTATCATAAAATCCTAATGCAAGAGGAAGTCCCACATACCCCAGGCCTATAACTGCTACCTTTTGAATAGAACTATTTTCCATGAATTTTATCCTTACTGACATTAATTATTCCGAATGTATCATATATAATTTTGTCCTTTAGCCCCAACATGCCGGTCTGACATAGTGAGAAGTCATATCGTAACGGGTCATCAGGACATATCTGCTGAAAAGCCTCTGTTATTAACATTGCGGTTCTCGCATTCATAGAACGAGGCTGGATAAGACCGAGCATTATAGCCCACTGGTAAATATGTGTGTCCAGAGGCACTATCAACTGCTTTGGTTCGATAAAATTCCAGCAACCGACATCAATCTTATCTTTCCGAACCATCCAGCGTAGGTAAAGACATAGGCGTTTGCATGCACCACCACTCTTTGGATTAGGGACTAAAAAAGGCAATGGGTCATCTGCAAATTTACGCAATTCATCAGTAAAAGACTGAAAGGCAGACCACAAGACTTCTGAATTTTGTTCATAGTGATTTGAAAAACAAGAACCAACAGAAGAATATTCCTCTATTATTCTACGAAGACCATAAAAAAAATTTGCAACGGTTTCTCCTGACACAAAACGATAACGGAATCCTTTCATTGCAGTAAGAAACTCATCATAACTCCATTGCGGCAGTTCTCGTGAAGGTGACTGCCACAAAGAGAGTATTCCCTGTATTTTCCGATTAAAAACTTTAGCACTACCAAAAGCAAACAATGCAGAAATGAGTCCCACTATTTCCTTATCTTCTACTGATTGATAAGAATACAACCACTGCACAGGGTCGTTTACCGCAAATTTAGAAGAATGGTATTCTTTATATATCTTTTCAAGGATTCTTTTAACAGATTTTATTTCATCTTTTGTCAGCATAGTATAAGTTTATATTGAAAACACATTTATAATATTATGAATTGTGATATGATATGATAATTAAAAGTATTTACTTATCTTTGTATCGAACGGGAGATTCATTATGACACTTTCAAGCAATTTGGGTCAACACATTGCCCACCTTCGAGAGAAGAAGGGAATCTCAAGGGAAGAATTAGCAAAACAAAGCAGGTGTAAAGTAGAAGTAATTGAGGCATTAGAAGAAGGTAGACTTTCACCATCATTAGCCCCATTACTTCAAATTGCTCGTGGATTAGGTGTCCATCTTGGAACGCTTTTAGACGATAAACCACATGAAGGTCCTGTCATTACCAAAAACGCAAATAAAGAAAGTCCGATTGTCCGATTTTCGGGAATCCGCATTGCCTCAGATTCCAGCACACTTGAATTCCACGCATTAGCACACAACAAAGCGGGTCGCCATATGGAGCCCTTTGTAATTGATGTTCATCCAACGGTCTCTGAGGATTGTATGTTTTCTGTCCACGAGGGAGAAGAATTTATTTATGTTCTAACAGGTAAAATTCAGATTTCTTATGGTCCTGATGTTTACATTTTAGGTCCTGGCGATAGTATTTATTACGATTCTACGACACCTCACGAAGTTCGTGCTGCTGGTGAAGAGAATGGACAAATTATAGCGGTAATTTATACACCTGAATGAAGCTGTCGCACGGTTGAAAACTTAAAGCCATCCCTAAATTATTTATGAGAATCGTTGTGTTCTGGTTGGGACATAAGAAAGTTTGACTACCAACAACTCTAAAGCCAATCTTTCGTCCATTCCTGTCTGTCGCATAGCAAAAGTGACCTCATTACAAAGACTCATCGCACTAACCAATCTTTTCAGACCAAACCGTTTAGCAAGTGGAGCCACCTTTTTCATTACAAAACTGCTTTTCGGTTCTACTTCCGCAAGGTCTGTGGTGCGATAAGCGTTTTCAAGTAGCCAATGAATTACGCTAATAATTTCAGGGGGTTCTTTCCCTTGATTAAACAAATCATTTAGCACAAGCCATGCACCTTTCATATCTCCGCGAGCAATTGCATCGGTTAGACTCCATATAGATTCTTCTGCCACATCTGCACATGCTGTAATGACATCTTCTATCGTTATCGTGCCTTTATCTCCAACATAACCGAGTAAAAGGGCTAATGAATTCTGAACATCACTTAACCGTGTTCCACATCTTGCTACAAATTCTTCAAGTGCCCCAGGCGATATTTTCTTATTTTTTTCCTTCAAATATTGTTTTATCCATTCCCTTAACTCACTTATAGTCAGTGCAGGACATTCTACCAACCCGTTTATTTTTGAAAAGGCTTTATACATGGGCTTTCTTGTGTCTACGGATTCCTCCACACATATCAGCAAGGTAGCATCTACTGGATTCTGCAAGTATTCGAGCATATTCTGCATTGCTTTCGACTCACTCTTTTCACTACGGTCTAAAGCCTCAAACTTACGGACTACTACCACCTTTTTGGGCGAAAAGAAG
>DAOOVZ010000021.1:0-19559 GCA_035370665.1 Candidatus Hydrogenedens sp. | reverse complement strand
GATGAGACCAATCTTAACGAAATTGTAATGGATTGCCGAACTCTTCCTTTTTTTTCACCCAAAAAAGGAAGAGTTCGGCAATCCATTACAATTTCGTTCAGATTGGTCTCATCACCATAAAAGGTGCTTACGCTCATAGATTCTGTTCCCTCCGGGATAAAATTCTTTATCAACTGTTCGATTGCTTCTTCAACAAGAACAGGTTCAAAACTCTCTTTACTTCCTGAAACGGAAGGACAGAACAATAAACAATTTGCAGGCAATTTCTTTTTTGAAATTATTTTTTTTAATTCAGATATGTTCATAAGAATTTAAAACAATTACCTTTAATAAAAATCCCTTTAAGGAGATAAAAATATTATTCATCAAATTGCCCTTACCAGGGCTCAATCGTGCGATAAAAGATATCCGAAGCCAATTGTTCTAATGCTTCAGAAACAGCACGATTTTCTTCATCACTTGCAAAAGACCGAACAGGCACTAAAAAAGTTTCTACATTTCCGCGTAGTCTATCGGAAGATTGTCCTGCGGCATGAGTAAAATAAGTGCTTTCCCCTACCATCATTGGCTCTTGCCATAAAACTTTACCTGTCTGCTGGTCGGTTACTCGGACACCTGCTGTAACAGCAATCAAGAACTGTGTTGTCTCATCGTTCCTATCATAAGTTAATCCTTTCCTCACATAATCCAGAATTACCCCTTCTATCAACAAATCTGATTCTTCTGGTTTTACAACCTTAAGCCGTCCATCATTGATAAACTTTCGAATTAAAGCATTTGTTAACGGTGCCTGAAAATCATACTCAGAAGATTTGTTGTAAAATCCAGAAACTGCTACTGTCTGATAACGCGGGTCTAAAGAAACTTTAGTAGTGTAGGCACAACTTAAATCAAAGATAGATAGAAAAACAATTAGCCCCAAACACAGCAAGAATTTTCTCATACAATAGAATAATATTGACTTTTTATTCTTCATAAATCCCATTATTTCTTTATTCCTTGCTCAAATTGTGTCTGCATCTCACTCATCTTTACAGGGTTTTCTTCAAGCCAATGATTTGCTTTTTCTGCAAAAGGTGTATCCGTATATTGTTTGGCTACTATTTGATAGTATATCCGAGCCGAATCAAATTTTCTCTGTCTCTCATAAAAGCGAGCCACCATTAATTTTTGTTCTGCAATATTCTTACGCATTTCTTGACGCCATCCTTTGACTTCCTCACATCTACTATCTTCTGGATGCTTTCTCAAGAAATCATCAATAGCCTCGATAGCCAATTCTGCTCTGCTCTGGTCATAAGCAGGAGGTAAGGAGGACTCGTAATAACATTGGGCTAAACCATAACGAGCGTCATCTACCCAATCGGATTGTGGATAATTCTCTACTACTCGCCGATATTCATAAGCCGCCTCTATATATTCCTTGCGTGCATGGTGGCATAACCCAATCTTATATTGTGCCTCTGCTGAACCTGGCATAAACGGCTGGTTGCTGACCACCATCCCGTAAACTTCAATAGCGTGTTTCAACGGTTTCCCTCTAAAAAAGGACAAGAACTTACTCCTTTTTTGTTTCCCCTTTTCATATAATTTATCCCCTATTTCAAACTGTTTCCGTATGGCTTGCTCATAGAGTTTTGAGTTTGGATAACTTGATATTAATTTCTGGAACTCCTTTGCCGCTTCCAGCCACTTGCCCATCGCCATTTTAATTTCACCCCGTAAAAACAGGTTCTGGTCTGCAATGGGGTCCTGACCATAAAAATTAGAGAACTTCTCTGTCTCTTTTAGAGCCTTCTTCAAATCTCCCTGCATATATAGGCTTCGAGCATACTCAAGTTGCAGTTCTGCTGTTTCCTTAGGCATCCGCTTCACATTGATAAACCTCCCTGTCTGCGGTGTCCAGGTCCATTGACCATAACTATTCCACACTACCAAAAAACTCATTATTACAAGCACAAGAATAAACTGCTTTTTCATTTAATTTCTCCAAAGTGCAAAATTATTATTATTCATTTTATATTGCCCAAAACTTCAAGACACAAGTTTATCTTAAAACTCTACATTTGAATATAATAATAACATAAATAAGCGAAAATTTAAAACAGACTTTTCACAAAAATTTTCTTAGTTCAACTTAAAATACTAATACTTTTAAGGAACATTTCACAAACTATTGACGAAATAATTAAAACGATATGAAAAAACCTGAGTTAAATTTACAAACCACTACTTTATGGGACTATCCATCACAACACTATGGCGAACGAATGCAGGGAGACCAAAATTATCCCGGTGCAACTCCCTCTTATGTAATATGGAACTTACTTCAACGCTATACCCATGAAAAGGATTTAATCATAGACCCCATGTGCGGAAGTGGCACGACTATTGATGTATGTAAAGACCTTAATCGAAAGGTTATCGGCTTCGATTTGAGTCCTTATCGAAACGACATTATCCCTGCTGATGCACGCCATTTGCCTTTGCGAAATGAATGTACTGATTTTGTGTTTGTTGACCCTCCCTATGGAAATCATATACATTATTCTGATGACCCTCGCTGTATCGGACTCTTTAACGCCAATGACGAAGCATATTACCAATCTATGGAAGCATGTATACTGGAAATATATCGTATCCTAAAACCTCAACGGTTTGCAGCACTTTATTGCTGCGATTCGTTCCAGAAAAAAAAGCCATTTGCTCCGATTGGTTTTCGATTGTTTTCTATTATGCTAAAATGGTTTGTCCCTATTGACATTATTTCTGTGGTTAGACATAACCGCACACTAAAACGGAGACACTATCATACCGAAGCCATTCGAGGTAATTATTTTATCCGTGGATTTAATTATTTGTTTATAATGAAAAAGGAATCAACAAAGAATAAAAACAAATAGAAGGAAAATCTTGATGTTTAACCTTTACAAAAATAGTTTTTTGTCATATCTCTGCCTTGAAGCCATTCTTTTTATTACACTGCTCTTCTATATTGTAGGAAGTCAGTGCTATTCTGATGAAAAGGCACAGGGACAGGTTTCGCCTGTAAAAAATTCTGCTGATAACTATACTGTTGTGTGTTTTTACTTCCCCAATTATCATGTTGACCCGCGAAATGAAAAAATCCATGGAGAAAACTGGACTGAATGGGAATTAGTAAAGAATGCGAAACCTCGTTTTGAAGGGCATCAGCAGCCAAAAGTTCCACTCTGGGGATATGTAGATGAAGCCGACCCCAAAGTGATGAGCATGAAAATAGATACTGCTGCAAAACATGGCATAGATGTATTTCTATTCGATTGGTATTGGTATAATGATGGACCTTTCTTACAGCGATGTTTAGAAGAAGGCTACTTGAAAGCACCCAATCACGAACGAGTGAAATTTGCAATTATGTGGGCAAACCATACCTGGTTGAATATCCATCCTATCTCATTGAAAAAGGTTCAATCCCCTGATGTCTTGTATCCCGGTGAAGTGACTTTTGAAACCTTTGAGCGTATGACTGACCATATAGTTGACAAATATTTTTCTGACCCGGCTTATTGGACTATACAGGGAAAACCATTCTTTTCCATTTATGAGATTCATACCTTTGTAGATGGTATTGGCGGTCTGGAATTGGCTAAAAAGGCTCTGGACAATTTTCAAGCAAAAGCCATAAAAAAAGGACTTCCGGGAGTGCATATTAATATGATTAACATGAATGGTTGTATCCCTAAATGTGTTCAAGGGAAAATGTCTCTTCCAGAATTAATAAAATACTTAAAAATAGATAGTGTAACCTCGTATGTATGGGTTCATGATATAGGTTTGGATAAATTTCCTGAAACGCCTTATGCAGAGGTTGCAAGTAAAATTGAAAAGATATGGGATGAACATACAAATCAGTTTGACATCCCATATTTTCCAAATGTAACTATGGGCTGGGATTCTTCACCTCGTTGCCAACAGGATGACCCATTTGAACCCAAAGGCTATCCTTTTACACCTATTATATCAGGCAATACACCAGAAGAATTCCAATCCGCTCTGGAAAAATGCCGTTCCTTTCTGGATAAAAATCCAACCTGTAATAAGACACTTACCATTAACGCATGGAACGAATGGACAGAGGGAAGTTACCTTGAATCTGACACCAAACATGGTTTGGCTTATCTTGAAGCAATAAAGAACATATTTGGAAAAACAGACAAATAAAATGCTCTATTGAGGAAAAACTTATGGAGATAAATCCCTCAGATGAATTAGAGATATGCGAAATCTTTTATAGCATTCAGGGCGAGTCCACCTGGGCAGGTTATCCTATGATTTTTATTCGTCTATCCCGTTGTAATCTGGATTGTTCCTGGTGTGATACAAAATATGCCCGTGAACCTGGAACAGTCTTTTCCTTTGAAAATATCTTCAAAATCATTTCTGAATACAAATGTAAAATTGTTGAACTAACAGGAGGTGAACCTTTACTTCAAGAGAGCTCAGTTCCACTGACAAAGAAACTGTTAGAAAATGGTTATACTGTTCTTTTAGAAACTAACGGTTCCTGCCCACTAAAAATAGTTCCTCCAAATATAATTAAGATTATGGACATTAAATGTCCCAGTAGCGGAATGCAAGATAAAATGCTATGGGAGAACTTAAACTACCTGAATCCTTATTTAGACGAAGTCAAATTCGTTATTGCAGACCGCAATGATTATGAGTATGCCGTGCAAATATTACACAAATACGAACTACAAAAACTATGTCGGGCTGTCTTATTTTCACCAATTTTGGGTCGTATGCCATTACAAGAATTTGCACACTGGATTTTACAGGATGGACTCCCCGTTCGATTGCAAATTCAGCAACATCGAATTATCTGGGGTGAGAATACAAGAGGTGTTTAAATTGTTTAACTTTATAAAATGGAGTTAAAAGCCTATGAAAAGGGAAAAATTAGTAATCGGTTTATTTCTTACTTCTTTGTTACTTTTATTTCAACCCTTTATCTTTGGAGGAGAAAGTTCACCGCCTGAACCCATACCCCCAAAACTACTATGGGAAATCGGAACACAGGATAATAAATGTCTGGAATTTGCCCTTGCTCCAACAAATTATGACAATTACGGAGAAGACCCATATTTTATGGTCGGACAGTCCAGTCCAGCAGAGGATTGGTGTTATATACATCCAGGGCCTAAAGATGAATGGGCACAGGATATACCCCATATCTTTACAATCGTATTCTTCCTTAAATCTGTGGATGTAGAAAAGGATTCTTTGTTGAACTTATACCTATTAGAATTTAATAAGCAATACCCACCCAATTTGACTGTCTATGTCAATGGAGTAAACTTCCCTGTAAGGCTACCTCCGGGAAATGGAACTGATGAATTTTTACCAACCTTTGACGGCTCATTACCTAATAGTAAGAAAATTTCCTTCCCTTTCCCATCTTCTTTTCTACGGTTAGGCGAAAATGTAATCCAATTCACCGTTTCCAGTGGAAGTTGGTTCATCTATGACACCGTGCAACTTTTTACTCCAGAAAAAATTGAACTTGAAACCCCTCAAAAAACAGTTTTACGAATTGGTAAACCTATCCCCTTGTCTCTGCTAAGATTATCCCAGGAAAAAGAGTTGCGAACAATAAAAATACCTGTGCGTTGCTATGGAGAACCATTTCAAGGGAAACTTTCCATCACAGGAAACGAGGCTATGGATATAAACCTCAATACAGGCTGGAATGACATTTATTATGAAATACAAGAAGTACTGCAGGATACCTTCTCATCTATTGAAATAAAAAAGGAGGATAAAATCGTATCTACACGCGATTTTGTCATTTCTCCTGCAAAGGCAATGACAATTTACCTTATTCCACACTCCCACAATGATATTGGATATACAAATGTTCAAACAGAGGTGGAAAAAACACAGCATCAAAATCTTACAAAAGCATTAGACCTAATTGAGCAGACAAAGGATTATCCACCTGAAGCACAATTTCACTGGTCCGCAGAAATTTTATGGGCTGTTAAAAGTTTCTGGAATAAAGCGGATGACAACACAAAGCAAAGAATTAAAAAAGCCGTTGAAGAAGGTAAACTTGAATTACCTGCACTGTTTACAAATCCATTAACAGGATTAGCCAATGGCGAAGAATTAACACATCTACTTGACGAAGCCAAAAATCTTTCCAGAGAACTTAATACAAATATTGACACCGCATTAATTACTGATATACCGGGTTATACATGGGGACTTATTCCTGTATTTGCACAGGCAGGAATCAAATATTTTTCACTCGGACCCAATTTAGATTTCCGCATTGGAAATTTTTTGAATGTCTGGGGAGATAAACCGTTTTACTGGGCATCTCCCTGCGGAAAATATAAAGTTTTTACCTGGATAGGATTAACAGGCTACGCATGGTTCTTCTACGGAACAGATTGTATTCCTACACAAACCAAAGTATACCTTGCCAAACTTGTAGAGAGAAATTACCCTTATGATATAACTATTTCAAGGTATAGTTTTAGACCGGATAACGGTCCCCCTGATGAAAAACTTCCCGAATTCATAAAACAATGGAATCAAGAATATAAAACACCTAAATTTGTAACAAGTACAGCGGAAGAAGCACTCAAAACCTTTGAAAAAAAATATGGGAAAGAATTACCTACCTATGCAGGCGAAATTACACCTTACTGGGAAGACGGCTCTGCCTCTTCTGCACGGGAAACAGCAATAAATCGTGATACTGCGAGAAAATTAATGAGTTTAGAAACCCTGTTCGCACTATGGCTACCTGAAAAATATCCTGCACAAAAATTTGCTGAGGCATGGGAGAATGTAATCCTCTATGATGAACATACATGGGGCGCACATAACAGTATCACGGAGCCCGACATTCCTTTCGTAAAAGAACAATGGGTAATAAAGCAATCTTTTGCAATAAATGCAGCAAATATTGCCAATGAACTACTAAATAGTTTTACTAAAAACTTTAAATCCAATGAAGATACCGTATCTCAAATATTAATATTTAACCCCTTGCCTTTTGTAAAAACCGAAATTGTTACTTTACCTGCGGATTGGAAAAGGAAAGGCGACAAAATTATCAAAGACGGAACACCCGTCCCATCACAGAGACTAAAATCCAACGGACTTGCCTTTATTGCCAGAGATATTCCTGCCTTGGGTTATGCACTTTTTACAGTGGAAGAAGGCGACCCAGAACCACCCACAGACGCTGTAAGTATCAATGAAAATATACTACAGAATTCACACCTCGAAATCACCATAGACACAGAAACAGGAACAATTAAGTCTCTAAAAAGGAAATCCGATGGAAAAGAATTTATCAAAGAAGACGGCATTTATAAAACAAATGAATATATGTATACAGAAGGAAGAAGCCCCGAAAACTTAAAAAGAGCGAGTAATATTCAGATAACCGTAAAGGAGAATGGACCACTCGTAGGTAGTATAAACATCCTTTCTCAGTCTGCTCCGGGTGCAAAAGAGATAAAAAGCGAAATTATCCTTTACGCAGATTCAGATTTTATTGAAATAGTGAATTCCATTGATAAAGAAGATATTCGCAGCCCCGAAGCAGTTCACTATTCATTTGCTTTCAACATCCAGAATCCTGAAATACGCTATCAAACACCGTTTGCGGTTATTCATCTACCTGACCAACAGTTACCCGGCTCCTGCAAAAATTATCTGACAGTCCGAGACTGGGTTGATATAAGTAATAACGAGATGGGAATTTCTCTTATTACACCTGACGCACCAATGGTTGAAATAGGCAAAATTACAGTAGACCCTAAAGTCGTAGGCTGGAAAAAAGCCATACTATTAGAACCCACTGTGTTCTCTTATGTGATGAACAATTACTGGGAAACCAACTTCAAGGCTTCCCAGGATGGACTCCACAAGTTCCGATATTACTTAGTGCCGCATGATAAATGCAATCTTCAAAATCTGGATATAATTTCAAGACAACTTACATCTAAACTTGTTGCTATCCCAATTGCAAATCTTCCTAAATTGTCAGCAAACCCAGTTCAGATTTCACCAAGTTGGGTCGTATATCATTTGAAATACATTCCAGAAGAGATGACATATCTACTCCGATTGTTCAATCCCACATCAGAAAAAGTTCAAGTAGATATAAAAACACCTGCTAATTACACATTACAACTGCTTCCCGCAGAATTAAGCAAAACGGCAAATGAGTCGAATTCTAAATTCACAGGTACACTAGAACCATGGGAGTTTACTACACTCACATTGAAAAAAAATAAAATTAAGCATTAACTTAACATAAATTGAAAAAGCAGTATAATTCTTTATGTAAACCTTGGATTAAGGTATAACCTTTTGTTTTTTTGATTAAAATTGCATGATAATACCAATTTAAAAATGCAAAGAATAGAAAAGTTAATGTTATCAATGTTTATAGTTTTAACTAAATAATGCCTGTCTGACAAGACCTTTACCTTAAAGAACGCAAAGGCAGACGCCATGCCTGCTATGGTTTTAGTATGTATTTTGTAGCATAGACATTCCAGTCTGTTCTTTTTGGGGTTTAATCCCGAATAATTACTGTATACTGTTTAATTTATTATTATTGCAAGTGATATATTCAACATAATTGCATTTTAGAGGGGCGTATGGCGATACAGCCCTACTTTTTAGGACTTTTGGATAGACCCAAAAACTATCATAGGTAGACAATCTACAACTTTTAAAGACACAGACAAGAATGTCTATGCTACATCAGAGAAAACAAAAATTCTCCTTCCTCGAAGGTGTGGCAGGCGTAGCCTGACGGGGTAGTCTCTGAAAACATCAGAGATAAGAGAACACCCCGTCTCTTACGAGACACCCCTCTCCAAGAGAGTAATTTTTAAACCAAAAAAGGTAGCATTAACCATTCATCATGTTTTGTAGGGATGTATGGCAATACGACCCAAATAGACGGTGTTATGGAAATATTGTCTGTTTGCGGAGGTATCGTTTTTTTGAGGCGTATGCTATACACCCCTACATTGTAAAAGATTGGGTATTGTTTACTACAAAAAAACAATAATTTTAGTAAATATTAAATACAAAGTTTGTTTTTTTGCTATTTTAATCTTTTTTGAATATAAGTGGTTGGGAGTTTTTTGTGTTGTTGGTGGTTTTGTTCTTTGCCTGTGCGATTTCTTCGAGGACTTGTTTGATACTTGGTTGTTCTGAATTGTATTTTAATGATTCGGAAAAGGCATGTTCTACATCTTTTAAGTAGCCAAATTGGAGGTTCACACTTCCTAAAAAATTCCAACCTTCCCAGTTGGAAGCATTGAGGAATAAGGCATGGTTCGCGGTTGCAATTGCGTCTTCTATGCGACCTGCACGGTATAAGATATGGCTATATACCATAAACATTTCTGAACTGGTATCTATATTCTTGTTCAACTGCTCAAACAGGGCTAATGCTTCTCGCATCCTTAAACGCACCGATACATCATACTCTTGAAGTCCTTTACCTAATGAGGTAAGTTTATTTTCTGCTTCTTTCATATCGCCGTATACGACATCAATCCCTGCCAGTCCCACTTTTGACCAGACATCGCTACTAATGTCTAATGCCTTTGAATATGCCTCTTTCGCAGGTTCAATTTGCCGCAATTCCCAATAAATATCCCCCAGTGCTCGCCACATTTTTAATTTTTGATTGTCAGAAATTTTTAGTTTTGCTGCCTTTTCGAAACAACGGTAGGCCGTTTCAATCCAGTTTCTCCCTTTCTTCATATTGTCAAGTCCCAAACGCACCCACAGGTCGCCGCTGGTTGGGTCTTTTCTAACAAGATTTTCTAATGCTTCTACGGCTAAATCATAATTCCCTTGCAGTTCAAGTGCATCAAGGTATGTGGAAATACCTTCTGGATAGTTTAAACTTAAAATATTTATCTGTTCTAACATGGTTCGCACATCATTTATTAAGGACTGGCTCCTGATTCTCAATTCTTGTAATTGGTTCTGTTGATTAGGGGACTGCTGCAGACTTTTCATCTGTTCTTGAATTTGATGATACTCATTTATTTTAGATTTTGCAAGGGTTATGGTAGTAGCCGTATCTACATTTTTTGAACAGTTCAAGACGCAGCATATCAAAGAAATGAGAATTAAATTTTGGATTCGTGTAATACAGGTCTTCCCCATATAAGCATCTCCATCCTTTCGAGTAAGGGTGCAAAAGTAGAAGGGTCTAATGCACATACTGGCACACCCTCATATTGCTGTATCAATCCTTGAACTATATTAGGGTTTGCTTTGTCTATTTTGTTTAGCACATTGATACGAGGTTTACTGTCAAGTTCTAAATCTTTCAATAATTTGATGACTGTATCATGTTTTTCTTCTACATCTTCCGATGACACATCTAAAACATGGATTAGCAAATCGGCATCGTTAATTTCTTCAAAAGTGGTGCGGAAGGCAGACATCAAGTCTTTAGGTAGATTACGAATGAAGCCTACTGTGTCAATTACAACCACTTCTCGTTCGCGTGGGAAACGCAATCTTCGCGAAACAGGATGTAAGGTTGCAAATAGAAAATCTTCGGCAACTACGGAACTATTGGTAAGATTGTTCAAAAGTGTGGATTTGCCCGCATTGGTATATCCAACAATTGCAACCGTAGGAACCCGGCGAACCGTTCGGACTTGCCTTCTTAATTCCCTTCGTTTGCCTAATTCCTTAACTTCCCGTTCTAATAGTGCAATTCGGTCGCGGGCTCGTCTTCTGTCAATTTCAAGTTTTGTTTCACCGGGACCTCTACCGCCAATTCCACCAGTTAAACGGGAAAGAGCCGTTTGTTTTATGCCGAGGAATGGAAATAAATATTTCAGTTGTGCTAATTCGACTTGAATCTTCCCTTCGCGTGTTATTGCATGCTGAGCAAAAATATCCAATATCACCTGAGTTCGGTCTAATATCTTCAAGTCAGTGAAATCGGACAGAGACTTTACCTGAGAAGGGGTCAGATTCTGGTCAAAAACGAGCATGTCTGCCCCTAATTGGACTGCACGAATAAGTATATACTTCAATTTACCCTGTCCCATAACATATTTAGGGTCAGGAGGTCTTCTTTGGATAATTTTGTCCAGAACCTTTATACCTGCACTTTGAGACAATTCCATCAGTTCCTGGATAGAATCTTCAATGGTAGATATGGGTTGCGTTGATACATGAATCAGAATGGCATTATCGCCCTTTAAATTGGGCTTATTAAAAGTGCGATTCCGTTCTAATTCTTCTTCAAGAGAGCCAATTAACTCTAAAAAGTCATCTTTCAGTTCATGGATAGTAGTTGGGGGATAAATCTGCCAGGGTTCATTTTCCTCATTTGCAGGTAACAGGTGTGCATAATGGATTTTTCTGGGTAAAGCATTTTCATCCACTTCAATTGCAGCAACGGCATCCAGACGATAGATAGCCAGATAACTCAGGTCTTCATTATCCAGACCTGAATTGGTTCGTAAATGTGTATGAACGAGCCGAACCTCAGACAGGCGATTTAAAGCACGCCTTTCAATATCTACCATAGGAATAGACTGCGCATTCCCAACGCATATATGAGTTATGCGTCCACGACGGTCTATTAATATCCCAATTTGACGCTCTATTTCATGCGATATTTCACAGAGGGTCCGACTTAATTCGACTGAGATAATTCGGGTTGGGACAGGTTTTCTATTTTTAAGAGATTCCAACCTCTTTATCTGATTTGCTTTTAGACCATGTATATTACCAACTATTAGAATATACAATCTCCTTAGATAATAAGGTTAATCAAAAGTCAAACATTATTATAATATTATACTTTTAAAATATTCATAATTCCAAAGACTTATTTTTTGGAGAAAGGTATTTTGAACAATAAGAGTGAGTTTATTCCTCAACCGCAGGCAAGAACCAGACAGGATTGATTGCAGTTTCTCCTTTTCTTACTTCATAATGCAGATGTGGGGTAGTAACTCTTCCTGTGGCTCCTGATAGAGCAATGACATCACCTTCCTTTATGACATCTCCCTCTTTGACAAGCATTTTACTCAAATGGGCATAAGCACTATTAATTCTATCAATATGCTCAATAACCACTAATTGTCCATATCCACTCATTGTTCGCGATAGACGCACTGTTCCATCGGCAGTAGCAATTACAGGTGTTCCTTGGGGAATAATAATATCTACCCCTTTATGAGTCCTTGACCTTCCACCACCTTTACTTCTCAAATTGCCAAACCACGAACTTATATATCCCAGGTCTTCTTTTACAGGCCAGAGATGGGGAACTGCCTGAGTAAAATTTATTTCCTCAGGAGGATTTTCCATCTTTTGCAAACTATCGGATTCACTGAATGTAATCTTTATTTCCTCTTCCTCTTCACCAGAGTAAATATTTACGAATGATAAATCAGGGCTATCTATTGAAGTTGATGTTGACTGTTCAGATACTGTTTCTATCCCTCTACTATGCTGGCATGAAAAACCAGATAAAACAAGAATAGGTAAACAAAGAGTGATAGTAATTGACTTTTTTGAGGCTATACGCACGATTTTATACTCCTGCTCCCTGAACGCATTCTTGCATCTTTTTTAGTCCGTTTTCTGCTACTATTTTAGGGTCTTGTTTCCAGTGTTCTCTGTTGAACAATTCTAGAGATAAGCAACCTGTGTATCCAATCTTTTTCAGGACTTTGATTGTATTTTTAAGTGGCAAGATTCCATCTCCCGGGTAAAGCCTGTGTTCATCTCCCTGTTTTTCCCTTGGCACATCACCCGGCACATCGTTCCAATGGAAGTGGGCGATAAGTTTTCCTTGAACTAATTCAATGCCTGAAAAACCTGAATCCCCACGGAATAGATGAAAAGTATCTGCAATAATACAGGCTCGGGGGTCATCTGCATCTATTGCAATGGCACAGGCTTGTCCAAAACGATGCACCCCTTTGAAAAAACCTACGAACTCTATGGCAACTCTTATTCCATACTCTTCCTCACCGATTTTTAGTAGTTCTTTATAACAACGGGAGCACCATTTCAGGTCAATGTTCTCTCTGTCAGGTGCAGGAATAGCCGCCACATGAATTGAACCTATATCCGAAGCCATTCTCATCCGGTTTCGCGTTGCTTCTAATGAGGCTTTGAATGTATCTTCACCGTCTGGCATAGATTCCCACAAACCGATGACATTCGGCACAATGAGCCCTAAATCTTTAATCTGTTTGCCCAAATCTTTCAAGTTCCCACCCTGCTTTTCATAATCCTCAAGTTCACTACTCCATGGCTCAATTCCATCCCATTTGGTCTCGGAGGCAACTCGTATTTTATCCTGTAAGGTTGCAGGTCTTATTGTGCTTGTGTTTAATATAAGTTGCCAGGGGCTTATTCCTCCTTGATATTTTTTATCTGAACTGGGAACCTCTTTGATTTCCTGTGATTCCGCAGATATAGCCGGATAAGATGCGGCAGCAAACACGCCTAATGCACATGTTTTTATAAAATCTCGTCTTTTCGTTTCCATAGTCTTTCCTCTGGTTATTTCTTTACATTTAGTATAAGAATACTAAAAACGCATTACATATTTAAAATTAGGTATCTCTTCAAAGTATCTAATAGATAGAACTTTTGAAAAAACTTCAAGGAAGTTTTATAATATGGTCAATTTATTTCTCTTCTAGCCACATTAAAATATAAGGAATTAAATCAATGAATGCAAAACTTTGTATGCCGATTTTAGTTTTTACAGTAATATTTATGATTCTGCTTAATATATACGCCTCTTCGGAATCCTTAGAGCAGATGAAAATTCAACTTAAAGCAGGAGATTACAATCTGGTGAATCCTATCATTTCGTTGCCCTGTCAAGCGACCTTGCCTGATAATAAGATTGTTTCTATCTTCGAACCTAAAACAGGTAAAGAGTTTCCTGCGACACTTCGAAATGGTGAATTTGTTTGTATCCCAGAAGGTGCTTTAGCCAATACGGAACACACTTACGATGTTAAGGTTGTAGATAAGCCATTGGAATATGTTCCTCATGTGCAGGTTATCCCGGGAGACAAACCTGACACTTTGAAGGTTATTGTTGATGATAAACTCTTAACGGTTTATTATTATGGCAAAGAATGGAAAAAACCTTTTCTCTGGCCATTGATGTCGGAGAATCAGGTATCCATTACGCGTGATTATCCTATGGAATCCGAAGGAACGCCTAAATTTGCTCAGGACCATCCACATCATAAGTCTTTCTGGTCTGCCTACGGAGATATAAACGGGGTGAATGTTTGGGAAGAAAGTAAAGAAACAGGATGCCAGCAAGTTGAAAATGTATCTTATGGCTCTGGTGACGCTTATGGATGGATAATAAGCAATAACAAATGGTTAGATAAGGATGGGAATCTTATAGTTAAGGAAAATCGTGAATATCGTTTCTTTACCACACCAGAAAAGAGTCGCCTTTTTGATGCTTATGTCTCATTTGTTGCAGATGAAAATGATGTTGTATTTAAAGACACAAAGGAAGGTGGAATCGTAGCAGCAAGAATGCACCCTGAAATTTCGTCTAAGGGAATAATAACTATAGCCAATGGCGAAACGGGCGAAAATAATGTCTGGGGCAAACCTACACCCTGGTGTGATTATTCCGCAGAGATGAAGGATGTGGGTTGGAGAGGTTTAGCCATTTTTGATAACCCTTCAAACCTTCGCTATCCCACAAGTTGGCATGTTCGCAAGTATGGACTGTTTGGTGCAAACTGCTTTGGTTATTCCTATTTCCGTGAAAAAGAATATAATAAAAATCTGCCAGAAAATGGCGATTATACAATCAAAAAAGGCGATACTTTAACTTTCCATTATCGGATGTATATACATTCTGGAAATGTAAAGGACGCTCAGGTCAACGAACAGGCAAGAAATTTTCAGGATACCCTCAAAGTAGATTGGGTTAAATAGTCAGCACTGCCACAAAAAGTTGATATGTTGATAAGATACAGGTATCTGTCCGCTAAAAGTATTAGAAGTATTTTTGAGACATTGTGATATCCCCTGCAATATCATTTCTTTTATAGATGTAGATACAAATAATTTCAAAGTCTCCCATTTCAATCCTCTCATGTCCTATCTATTCCATAGGAATTAAAACATAGCCAATCTTATTTCTACCTCTATTCATAATCATATTACTTAATTCATGGGAAGTTAAGGTTTAACCATCATCTATATTTTTATAATTTTATGAATAATTATATGCAATAAAACATAGTCTTTTTTAAGAATAACAGAACTCTGATATATAATTTTGTGTGTTTTTTAAGTGTTCACATAATTGTCTACGGATTGGCGTAGTGTTTTCATAATCCAATTTCGTTTTGTATCATCTGTTTCTAATAAGGTGATACGGAAGCCGGGATAATTGGACTGGAAGCCACTGAGAGGAACGACAACAATCCCGGTAGAGCCCATTAGATAATATACAAATCGTTTATCTGGTGGTGCGTTTTCTACAATGCTTTCTATATACTCTTTTACCTTTTTGTTTTCAATAGGTAAGTTCTGATGGCTATTCAGGACACCATCTTTGAACATAATCGTTCCATAAAAAGCACCTCCGGGTCTATTCAGAACAATATGTGGGCAACCACGAAAAGTATCCATGAGTTCATCTGCACGAGAATTAAACATTGAGGCTCGCTGATGAAGGTGTTTAGGATACCGTGAATCTCCCATAACTTTAGGAATAACTATTTGTGGAAATGTAGTGGAGCATACTTCTAATCGTTTTGCGGCAAGAAGGCTGTCCACATATTCGGAGAAATTGGAATCCTTCTTGCGGTTTAGGACTTCAATCCAGCCACATCTTGCACCTGGCCATGGGAACTCCTTGCTGATTCCACGCATAGCAATACCCGGAACATCTTCAATCCACTGGCTCAAATGTATTTTCGGATAGCCGGGATAAACAATGTGGCTATATATTTCATCTGTGATAATAAATAAATTGTATTCACGAGCAATTTTTAATATTTCTTCGAGAACGCTTCTGGGATAAACTGCGCCTGTTGGATTGTCGGGAGAGAGGAGAAGGATACCCGCAATAGAATCGTTATACTTGACCTTGTTTCTTAAATCGTAAAGGTCAGGCATCCAACTATTGTATGGGTCTAATTTATATGTAAGATGGTTATAGCCAGAATGTGCTGCTTCGGCGGACGAGTGAGTGCTATAAGCAGGAGAAGGACCCAACACCCTTGCTTCGCGTTTTAAGAAACCGTAAACTTTCGCAACTGCATCGCCAATTCCGTTGAAAAAGATTATATCGTTAGGTGTAATTTTTGTTCCGCCACTACGCTGATTAATCATTTCAGTAAGGAAGGTTCGTGTTTCAGGCACACCTGCGGTATCACAATAGCCATAAGTGCGGGAATCATCAATAGTTTCGTGAACAATTTCTTTAATCCACGGAGCAATTTCCTCGCCTTTTTCAATAGGGTCTCCAATATTTTCCCATGTGATAGGTTGACTCAATTCTTTTACTTTATTTGCAATGACTACAATTTCTCTGATTTCGTAACTTAAATTACGAGCACCTTCATGAACAATATTTCTACGCATATAAACCTCAATATAAAAAGGAAAACAGGTTTTTCATTGGGATAGAATAATACTCTTTCAGGGTGAGAGAGCAAGGGTATTGTAATAGTTTACTACTTTACGAATAAGAAATCAAAAAGTTAGGATTGATAATACATATTGCTTAATAAAAGATTGCTTTTTTATTCGTACCCTAACAGTTTAATTCTCTGCTTTGCTCTTTCTACCAAATCATCTGTTCTCTGTGTTTGATTAATAGTTCCAATGGAAACATGAGAGAGAAAATTCTTGTATTCTAACACCGCCTCTTGAAATCTTCCCATCTGTTCATATACAACGCCTCTATTAAAATATGCCTCATATAAACTCGGATTGATTTCCAGTGCACGATTAAAATCTGACATGGCTTGCTCATTATCTCCAATTACACAATAAGCAAGACCACGATTTAAATATACAATTGCGAATTCAGGATTGACCCTCAATGCGCGGTTATAATCTGCTATAGCACGCTCATTATCCCCCATTGCATAATACGCAAGTGCACGATTGTTATATGCTTCTGCTAATATTGGGTTGATTTCTAATGCACGATTAAAGTTCTCTATGGCACGCTCATAGTTACCTATTTTATAAAAATCAAGCCCATAATTGTTATATAAATCTGCATTTTCAGGGCTGGCTTCCAATATTTGATTGTAATTCTCTATTGCAGGCTCATTATTATCCATTTCAGAATTTGATGTATCATTACTATCCTGTATATCCACATCATTTGAGTTATTTTCCAATGGCTGATTGTAATTCTCTATTGCAGGCTCATTATTGCCTTGTCCTGAATATGTTGTATTATTACTACTATATTTCTGCGATAAATTTGGGTTAATTTCTAATGCACGATTATAATCCGCTGTGGCTCGCTCGTTATCTCCCATGAGAGCATAAGTATTACCACGATTGAGATATGCCTCTGCAAAATTTGGGTTGATTTCTAATGCATGATTAAAATCTGCTATTGCACGCTCATAATCACCCATTGCAGCATAAACAGAACCACGACCGTTGTATACAAAAAACTTTGGTTTAATTTTCAGTGCGCGAGTAAAATCTGCTAAGGCATGCTCATTATCCCCCATTGTGCTATAGACAATACCACGATTGTAGTATGCCTTAACTTCCTTTGGGTTGATTTCTAATGCACGATTATAATCCGCTATTGCACGCTCATAATCACCCATTGCAGCATAAACAGAACCACGATTGTTGTATACATCCGCATACTTTGGGTTAATTTCTAATGCACGATTGTAATCTGCTATGGCTTGTTCATAATTCTCTATTTCATAATAGACATTACCACGATTAAGATATGTCTCTGCGTAATTTGGTCTAATTTCAATTGCACGATTATAATCTGCTAATGCACGCTCATTATCTCCCATTGTGTCATAGGCAAGACCACGATTAAGATATGCTATTTCTAATCTCGGGTTGATTTCTAATGCATGATTAAATTCATTTATTGCATTTTCATAATCACCTTTTTTATAATAAGCAAGGCCACGATTAATTATGTTAACTATATCGTAAGGGTAATACTTTTTATCAGTAAAAATGTTAGTAGAATAGATATTATTACCCTTAACTATATCTGTGGAATAAATGCCTGTTGCACAAGATGAAAGATATACTTCCAGCAGACACAATACAGTAATTAAACACAAATTCACATACAGTTTTTTCATACCAGTATCCTCCTCTAAGTATTTTTTCTGTGTTGAAAAAATATTCTGTTATTGCTATAAAACATTTTGAATTCTCACATTTCCACTTTACCCAATAGTATCGTATCAAACTGCTCCATATTACAATTTATATTTTACCTATTTCTATAGTTAAAAGCAAGAATAATTGGTTCTTATTTTTTTTTAATTGCTATTTTATAGAAAATCTTTGATAATTAAAAGTATTTAATGTGATTAAGTTATGCCTATATCTTTTTAATCATTTAATTTTGTTATTGACCTCTCTTGCACAGAATAAATAGAACAAATATATGGATAGATAATTTCACAGATGTATTACAATCGGCTTCAAAATTTGATAGTAATATTAAAACACCTTAATTTATTACTATTTTGAAATATCTAATATAATTTTATTGAACCGTAGCGGTTGAGACAAGTAATTTGGGGTTTACTATCCATTGAATATTAAATCGTTGAGATTGTTGATTTTTATTTGGCTTGTTTATTGTAAACTCATCACGGATATTTCCATCCTTATCAAAGGAACGATAAATCAAACGATTATTATTTCCAGTTTCGATGGTTATGATTTGGTAAGTAGGTATTTTTGTAAAGGCGGTTTCAATAATTTCTGCCGGCTCTTTCTGTTCATAACTTTTTGTTCCAGAGAACGAAATGACATAATAAGTCCCTTCTGATGGAGAGGAAACTCTCTGGTTATTTTTTAGTGGGTATGTTCGCCAGTAAGAATGGTCATGTCCTTGAAAAACTATGTCCACATGATATTGGTCAATAACAGGCAACCACGCATCTCTAAGATGTTTATTATCTCTCCGGACACCAGAACTATAAATTGGTTGATGGAATAGTAGAAATTTCCAGATAGAATCACTATTTGCAAGTTGTTGTTCCAACCATGGTCGTTGAAGTTCTGGATTATGATTTCCATTTAGAATTACAAACTTTGTATTTGAATACTTGAAAGAATAGCAATATTCAGCAGGCATATTTTCAGGACCATTTTGTGGAAGCACAAAGTAATCAAGATACATTTTAGGTGTTAAAGGACCAGACTTGTATTCATGATTACCAATTGTTGGGACGATTGGATATTTTGCAAATGTTTCTCCGGCATAATGAAAGAAAAGGTCCCAATCATCTCTCTCATTC
>DAOOVZ010000020.1:0-26653 GCA_035370665.1 Candidatus Hydrogenedens sp. | reverse complement strand
GTGTCGGGTCTAATAGGTGGACTTATTGGACTCACATTTTTAATCTACAAACATTACATTGTATATTATGAACTAACTTATCTTGTGATGGGCTTACTAACAGCAACAGGTTTGTTTCTCATCTTTCTACCTGTTATCTATAAGCGGTTAGACCCACATATTTTCTTTTCTACTGCTTTATTACCATGGTTAGGATTGGCGATTTATACCAGTATGGCAGCACCGACCGCAAGTTACTTATTTGTGTGGATAGTCATTATTGGTAGTATATGCGGGATTATAGGTTCTGTTCCGTTTATACCACAGCGTTGGCAAAGGAATTTCTTCTGGTTCACCCTCTGGACTCTTATTCCAACACTTGTGGCTACATATTTCATTGCTCCGTTTCTTGTGCTTGGTGTTCAAACCCTGACACCTATTTTTATCCCTGTGCTTATGATATTTCTTGTCCTCGTTTTTCACTTGTTCACTGGGCTTCTTCATAATTTAATAGGAAATAAAAATATTTGTTATCAATGGGGATTTCTCTTTTTGATAACAGGTCTTCTCATATATGCTTATCCCATGATATTCTTCCGATTTACTAAAGAAACACCTAAAGTAAACCATCTGTGCTATGGTTTGGACTGGGATACAAATTCAGCATGGTGGATGACTCAGGATAAACACTTGGACAAATGGCTTGAACAATTTTTCCAGAAAGATATATTCTCTCAAAAACCCCATTTATTTACACGAGAAAATGAAACTGTCCAGTTTTCAGAGGCTTCAATTGCAAATTTTCCTGAACCCCTTATTTCTGTCCTGGAAGATAAAACTGATGGTGATGTGCAACACCTCAAAGTATCTGTAATCTCAATAAGAAAAGCAGCAGAGGTTCGTGTTGAATTGGGAGATGAATTGGAAATTTTATCTGCAAAAGTTAACGGCATAAATTATGAAGGAACAGATAGTAAAACTATTCCTGAATGGCATTTACGGTATCGTGGTTTTCCGGGAGAAAATGGTATCACTTTTGATTGGCTATTGAAACACAAAAAACCTCTGCAAATCACAGTTATAGAAAAGAGTTATGTCCTTCCACCTTTGCCCGGTATAGGTATGCCTCTGCGACCTGATTATATGATTGCCGAACCTAACACAGTCGAATGGTGGAAGGATTTCCGAAGTAATGCAATCTATACCCGAAAAACCTTCCACCTAAATTAATTCATTAATTGCCTGCTACACCTCCTATTGACGCAGGGGGATGGAAGAAAACCAGGAAAGCAATTGCACAAAGAACTGTCAATACACATGGGACTACAAATATTGGACGCCAACGGAATTTGCCTTCGTTATCCTTAAAGTAGTCCATAATAATCCCTGTGAACTGCGTCCCAATAAAGTTTCCCAAACCTAATGTTGCTACTGTATAAAGAGACTGAGCAGAAGCACGGATATCTGGCGGTGCCACTTTGTCCACAAATATTTGTCCTGCAAAGAAGAAGAATGAGTATCCAATTCCATGAAGGGCTAAAGAAGCCACGACCAGCCACAGAGGTTTCATCATTGCAAAGAAAATATATCGAATAGGCCAGGCAATTACCCCAATAACAAGAACCCATTGAATGCCTATACCTTTTATATGTAAATAAATTAGGTTATCACTCGTAGGATTCCATTCAAAATTTATTCCATTCATTGCCCACGGTAGAAATACTGCCATACCTAAAATCTCACCTACTTGTGCAATTGTCATAACTGCTGGAACATAGGAATTGGTAACACCTATATCCTGTAAGAAGGGCGCCGTAGGAATATAGTAAAACTGCAGTTCCGTAGTAACGACAAACGAAATTATTAGAAAAATAAGAAAATAATTTTCTTTCATCAACGAAATTGCTTCAAGGAATGCGAGAGGATTTACAGGCTTTTCTGGTGGAGGTGTATGTGGAAGTGTAAAAGAATACAGCCCCAGAATAATTGACATAATCCCTGCAATCATCAAGCAATCAGAAAAAGTCTTTTTAATTTCGGACTTTTTAACATTTCTCAAAAGACTTAAAAGTAAACCCGCGATAATCCAGCCAATTGTCCCCCATACACGAATCCTTGGCGATACAACATCTATAGCATCAGCAGGGATGTGACTGAACATAAGAGAATTTACAAGTGCAAATGTTGGTGAATAAAGCAGTGAATATATGAGCATCAGTATAAATAGTGGTCCAAATTTCCGCTTGTATGCCGCATATACAAGGCATATACCGCCAAGGATATGGACTATTCCGAGAAAATATTCCGTTGCAAGGTAACGGTCTGCAATTTGTCCACCTAAGAATGGTGAGATAATGCAAGCAATTGGAAGAGCAGCATAAATCAAGCCTGTTTGCTTCCCTGAAAATTTCAGGTCATCAATCAGATAAGCCGCTAATACAGGTGCCCATGCACCCCATACCGCAAATTCAAGAAACATCATCACACTAAGTCGAACATACATACCTGTATCAATTCCCATTTGTATCTCCTTATCCTATTGATTTATTTTTAATTTGAAAAAAATTCTTTACACCAATAATATACACATTTTAAAGTGTTTATTTAAAATAGTTTCTACAAGGTGCTAAACTTATGTACAGAGTAAAGATAGGAAATTAAGATATGGCAAATCTATTATTGAACGAATTAATGGTTAAACATCCTGTTCCACGACTAGTTGCCTGTTCCAGCCAGAGTTTTCTAAAAAAAGACATACAGAAAGCAGAGAATCATAATGTGGTTGCTTTTGAATTGAGACTCGATTTGCTTCAAAAGGAATATCCACAAAACTTTAAGCAGATAATCAACCAAAACCTTCATCTCTTAAATAATAAAAGACTTATCCTGACAGTTCGGTCTAAGGAAGAAGGCGGAGCCTTTCAAGGAACAACAAAGGAAAAGGAAAATTTATATATAAAATATTTGCCATACGCCTTTGCGGTAGATATTGAGGTCCGTGAATTGTCTCGTCTTTCTAATCTACTAAAAGTTGCAAAGGAACAGAACAAAATTATTATTGCCTCTTATCATAATTTTTCGTCTGTCCCTCCAATAAAAAACCTTCAACAGTATGTTAGTAAAGGGAAAAAATTTGAGGCAGATGTAGTCAAAATAGCGGTATATGCAGACAATCCCATTGACCTGAACCCTCTCTTGCTTCTTCAATATAAAGAGAAAGCAATGCCACTTTCTTTGATGTCTATGGGGAAAACAGCCTTGCTTTCAAGACTATTTCTTTCCAGCACAGGTTCAATATGGACTTATGCTTCTATTGGCAATCCCACTGCACCCTATCAACCTACTTGCAAACAAATCGCAGAATATTACAAAATGCTTATCTCTTAATGAGTTGTAGAAACCATATCCATTTTGTATAATTATAATTTAATTAGTGAACAAATAAATTTATAAAAATAAATTATCTGAGGGAGAAAAAAATAATGCAGAAGGCGGTTATTATTCAATCTAATGGGTCAGGGAAAAACGACCTTGAATCTTTACTGCGTCAGGGATGGAAACTTGTGTCTGTTACCGCGAACAATGGTCCCAGTTATAATGATTTTCTAATCATTCTCCGGAAAGATGATACGACAGAAACCACAGAGGAGCAATAAGCCAACTTTTAACAAATAGGTCCTATATGTCCTATATGACTTATATGACCTATTCTCTTATTGGTTAGCCTGTGAGGTAGCGGTGAATAGCAGAAGCGGCGGTGCGAGCCTGTCCCATAGCACTAATAACCGTAGCCGCGCCTGAAACAATATCTCCACCTGCAAATATACCTGGGACAGAGGTCATCATTGTTTCCTGGTCTACTATGAGTGTTCCATGTTTCGTCGTTTTCAAGTCAGGCATAGATTGAGGTATAAGCGGATTGGGTTGATTGCCGATGGCTATAATGACTGTATCCACATCTAATCTAAACTCGGAACCCGGTATAGGAACAGGACGGCGTCTTCCGGAAGCATCGGGTTCACCTAATTCCATTCGTATACATTCCATACCAACGACCCGATGATGTTCATCGCCAAAAATACGCACCGGGTTATTCAGTAGCATCATTTTCACACCTTCTTGTTCTGCATGATGAATCTCTTCGGCACGGGCTGGCATCTGTTCGCGGGCACGACGGTAAACTATAGTTACATCCCCTCCTAAACGCAAGGCTGTCCTTGCAGAGTCCATTGCCACATTTCCTCCGCCGACCACAGCCACTTTATTCCGTTTAATTGGTGGCGTATCATACTTTGGGAAAAGGTAGGCTTTCATTAGATTTGAACGGGTTAAGTATTCATTTGCAGAATATACCCCTACCAGATTTTCACCCGGAATCCCCATAAAGGACGGCAATCCTGCACCTGTGCCAATAAATATAGCATGGTATCCATTATTAAATAGTTCAGGTATCGTAGCATTACGTCCAATTACGAAATCCATTACAAACTCAACGCCCAACCGTTTTAGATAATCAACTTCTGCACGCACAATCTCCTTTGGCAAACGGAATTCAGGGATACCATACATTAGAACTCCACCCGGCTCATGCAACGCCTCAAATACGGAGACTTCATGCCCTAACTTAATAAGGTCGCCTGCAACGGTCAATCCTGCTGGACCTGCACCTACTACGGCTATCCGTTTCCCTGTTTTAGCAGGAATTTCAGGCAATTGAACCTGTCCGCTTGCTCGTTCAAAATCTGCTGCAAACCGTTCAAGACGACCAATGGCTACCGACTCTCCCTTCACACCTAATATACATTTGCTCTCACATTGCTCCTCCTGCGGACAGACTCGCCCACATACCGCAGGCAGGGCATTTTGCTTCTTAATATGTTGTGCTGCTTCAAGAAATTTTCCTTCGCGAATAAGTCGAATAAACCCCGGTATATCTACATGCACGGGACAGCCTTCTACACAACCCGGCTTTTTACAGTCAAGACACCTTGAAGACTCTAACAGTGCTAATTCTGGTGTATAGCCGAAAGGCACTTCTTCAAAATTATGTCGTCTGTCTTCTGGTGCTTGTTCAGGCATAGGTTGCCGTGGAATTTTTGCACCCTTTTTAGGTGTGGTTGTTCCTGTGGCTTTTATTTCTGGATTCTCTGGTTGTGTCATTGTTTCCTAACCTCTTTCCATACAAGAACAATAATTATGATGTGGTTCTCTATGTATCGTTTCTGCTGGTTGTGTAAGGCTAACAGCCTGTATTTCTTCAGCACTATACGCTTCTCTACGGTCCCGAACCTCTTCCCAATCAACCAGATGTGCATCAAAGAACGGTCCGTCCACACAGGCAAATTTGGTTTGACCATCTACGCTAATTCGGCACGCACCGCACATACCTGTTCCATCTAACATAATTGGGTTCAGTGCACACAGGACTTTTGTCCCCAGAGAACGCGTTTCTTCTGCGGTTATCATCATCATAAATGGACAACCGACTGCTACTACCAGGTCTACCTTTTCACCTGTATCAAGCAGTCGCTTCAGCGCATCAACCGCATGCCCCTTCTCACCTGATGACGCATCTATTGTTGTTTGAATAAATCTGTCGCTGACTGCACTCAATTCCTTCTGATAATATGCCAAATAATGACTTCGTGCTTCGGAAATCATTATGACTTTATTCCCTTGCTCTTTCAAGGCTCGAATAAGTCTAAGCACTGCACCTGTTCCATAACAACCGCCTAAAATTACCACAGTGCCATATTTTTTTATCTCAAACGCTGTGCCTAATGGACCAACTACATGTGCTAACTGTTCTCCCTGTAATGTAGAAATCATCTTTCGGCTTGACAAACCCTTTTCCTGAATAATCAGTGTTATCGTGCCTTTTTCTTCATCCCAATCACTCAAAGTATACGGAATCCGCTCAGAATTTTTATCTACCATCACAATTACAAATTGCCCCGGCAATGCTTTTTTTGCAATGGCAGGCACATAAATTACAAATTCATAAGTATTTGGCACTAATTCCCTGCGTGACAAAACCATAAATGGCTTCGGTGATTCTATTATCTCCGATTTATCTTTTTCCTTTTCAGTTTCGGGTTCTTTCCCTTCCTCAAAATTCCTTACTACTGCTAATCCCGAGACATAATCTTCAATTCGATAACCCCTGAACCATTCTCGCCGTTCTTTTAATTTTTGTGAGACAGGTGGAGGTGTTTTTCTATTCAGATTAAGGCTAATATTTTCCAGTCCTAATTCCGCGGTAATTGTTTCCACCCTATCATAGGCTTTCCAATTGTCGGGCGAAAGAGCCTTACCAATAGATTGAATCACTTCCCATTCAGGTTTGGCTTCACCCGGTGGACTACATGCCTGGACCAGAGGACGCAGATTGTTATCTTTATCCATTATAGTCCCTGAAACCTCTGCAAACACGCCGACAGGATAAACCACATCTGCGGATTTTGACCAGTCGTTATAAAACATATCCAGTGCAATAACCACCTCAAATTGATTCCTCAATTCAATCGGGATAAATGGTCCTGTGGTAATTATTGCCTTAACTTCATCGGGAACATGTATAACTTTTGCGAAGCCTTTCTTATCGGGCTCAATTTCAAAATAATATGGCGATTTCATTACCTCTTGCGTAAATTTCTTAAAAACATATCTGTCCTCCAATGTGCTGGAAGTATCACAAACAAGTGCAAACGCTTTCCCTGAATAATTTTGTAGTAGTTCTGCACAACGGCTCACGGTTTCATCATGCGTTACTGGTCTCAATACTTTATTTACGCGTATCTGCGGTGTTCTGAGACGGTTGGGACTGTTCAAAAATTCAGGTATTGCAAAATGTCCTAAAACGCAAACAGGCAAATTATCATAAAGTCCTGTAGCCATAATAGATTTGCCATTAGAAGCGTATATAGCCAGTGCACATCCTTCATCGCAATAGATGCAGGTTGTTCCTGTTTTTGTTTTAGGGCGTCCAAACCATTTAGCATAGCGGTCTGATAAAGTGCCGGTAGGACAAACATCCACACAGGAACCGCAAAAGGTGCACCCTGCCTCATGTAGATTACGACCAAAGGCTTGTCCTATATGTGTTTGGCTACTACGGTGCACAAAATCTATTACTGATTTCCCTTGATGTAATTTACAAATTCGGACACATCTACCACAGAGAATACATAGGTTCAAATCACGGTCTATAAATGGTTCTGAGCGCTCTATGGGTCTATAATGATACTGTGGTGCAACCATAATCTCAGCCAGACCCAAATCCGCAGATAATTCACGGACCTCACACACTTCTTTATTATTGCATGTATGGCAACCTGTGGTTGCTCCAACCTTTTCCGATTTTGGACGATACCTATCGCATACCTCGCGTCTATCGCATATCAAACAGGCGCTAGGATGTTCTAACATCATCAGACCTAAAATATTTCTGCGTAATAAACGCAATGGCTCAGTCTGAGTATGGATAACCATTCCATCGGTTATCGGTGTAGAACAGGAAGTAGGATAGCCACGCATACCCTCTACCTCAACAATACAAATCCGACATGCTCCAAACGGAGGTAAAGCAGGATGGGTGCAAAGGTGTGGAATAGAGATCCCATTACGCAAAGCACATTCTAATATTGTTTCACCTGCTTGTGCCTCTATTGTTTTTCCGTCAATAACTACATTCACGACGATATTACCTCTCTAATTAAAACAAATCAAATTAATCCGTTTTCTTCTTTCGTTCCTTGATAGGCTCATACCGAACCTGTGAACCGCTTCGCCGATATACTGCTGCATACATAGCAGGACAGACCCGCAAACATTGACCACAACGAATACACTTTTCCTGGTCAATTACATGCGGTTCTTTACGCTTTCCTGAAATTGCTTGTGAGGCACATGATTTAGCACACATAGTGCAGCCAACGCAACGGTCCGGGTCAATATGAAATGATGTCAATGCATTACAAACAAATGCACGACACTCTTTCGCTTTAATATGTTCTTCGTATTCGTGGCGAAAATATCGAAGCGTAGACAAAACTGGATTGGGTGCTGTCTGTCCCAATCCACATAGAGAACCCTGCTTAACCGTTTGCGCCAATGTCTCTAATCGTTCAATATCTGCTGGTTCACCTTTGCCTGCACATATTTTTTCAAGGATACCCAACATTGCCCGAGTTCCAACACGGCAGGGTGTGCATTTTCCACATGATTCAGTCTGTGTAAAAGATAAGAAAAAGCGGGCAATGTCTACCATACAGTTATCTTCATCTAAAACTATCATGCCGCCTGAGCCCATGATACTGCCAACTTTTGTCAATGATTCATAATCCACAGGCAAATCCAACATTTCCGATGGAATACAACCACCTGAGGGACCACCTGTTTGCACTGCCTTTACTTCTTTATCATTTAATATTCCACCACCAACCTCAAAAATGACTTTACGAAGCGGTATGCCTAATGGTATCTCTACCAGACCTGTCCGCTTTACCTTTCCTGCTAAAGCAAATGTCTTTGTCCCTTTACTATTCTCATTTCCAAATTGCACATACCAATCTGCACCACGACTTAATATGAGTGATAGATTAGCCAGCGTTTCTACATTTTGTATTACCGTAGGTTTACCCCACAATCCACTGACTGCTGGGAACGGTGGACGCGGACGAGGCATACCACGATTTCCTTCTATTGAGGCAATCAAAGCCGTTTCCTCTCCACATACAAAAGCACCTGCCCCTTTTTTAATTGTAATATCAAATGAAAAATTGCTACCCAAAATATTCTTGCCCAAAAGCCCGGAATCATGCATCTGTTTAATCGCAATTTCCAATCGTTTTATGGCTAATGGATATTCTGCTCTACAATAGACATATCCATGTGTAGCACCAATAGTATATCCTGCAATTAACATTCCTTCCAGAACGGAATGAGGGTCTCCTTCCAGGACAGAACGGTTCATGAATGCACCAGGGTCGCCTTCATCTGCATTGCAGATAAGATATTTCTCGCTGCCAGAAGATTCCCTTGCAAATGTCCATTTCTTCCAGGTAGGGAAACCTGCACCACCTCGACCACGGAGTCCAGACTTTTTCACTTCTTCCAATACTGTTTCGGTACCCATGCTTAACGCTTTTAGGAAGCCACGATAACCACCCTGAGCCAAATAATGGTAAAAGTTTTCAGGGTCAATCAAACCACAGTTGCGAAGTATATTACGAACCTGCGTTTCTAACATCGGATGACGAGTAATAGGAGGCAGTCCACGATAACTATCTACACTCATTACTCCGATAAGTTTCTCTTCCCAAACCCCATCCTCCAGCAATACACAGCGTGTAAATTCCTCTGCATCCTTAGGCTTTACAGAACCATAGCATATAGGAATACCGTTTGGAGGCTGCACCATAATAATCGGTTCCAGAGCACATGGACCCATACATCCTACTTCAACAAACAAAACAGATTTCTGATTTTGTGCTAATACCTCTTTAATTACCTGTTCTGTCTCAAGGGCACCTGCTGCACGGCCACATGTCGCTGAACCCACATATACCACTGGTATCTCATTATTCTCTATCTTTCCCCACTCTTCCTGTGCTCTCTCATACAAAATCTCCATAGTATCGTTAGCAATCATTTTTTACACCTGCTTCCTTTACCTCTTTTTTACGATATTCATTTAATACCTCACGCACCTTCGCCTGTGTCATTTGTGCATACACTTTCCCATCAACCACCATCACTGGCGATAGAGCACAACAGCCCACACAGGCAACTCGTTCAAGAGTGAATAAACGGTCAGAAGTTGTCTGACCCGGTTCGATATTTAATTCATCACGCAACGCGTCTAATACAGTTGATGAACCACGCACATGACACGCAGTTCCTTGACAAATCTGGATAATATGTTTTCCCGGGGGTGTGAACTTGAACTGTGTATAAAATGATGCCACCCCATAAATCTCTGACGCAGAAATTCCAAGATAATTTGCCATTTCATCTACCGATTCAGGTGAAATATAACCCAACTGACCCTGAATCTCTTGAAGCAGTGGTATAATGCTACTGCGGTTGGCGGAATATTTTTGAAACACTGGTTGTAGAACTGAAATGGATTCGCTAACTAATAGACTCAAGTGCAACTTCCTTTATTTTAAAAACGAAGCCATCAAAGAAATGAACTAAAACGGAGTAAAACATGATACCACAAACAACCACTAAAAAGCAAAATCTTGTAAAATTTGGGAGGTCAATAATATAATATGCTTACATATCTGCTGGAAGGGGAGGTAGGTTCAGTTGTTGCACGATGGGATTTGCCATATTATAGCGTGGAATGATAATCTCCTGCTCTTTGCCAATTAATTGGCGGGAAATGAACAGTATAGAAGGAGGATGTTCATAAGCCAGTTCTTTGAGGTATGCCCACCATTCAGGATTATTTAATTTTCGCCCCAAAAGTAGTTCAGAAATAGTAAGAAACTTTTCCGTATCAAGTCCTTCATCCCATTCGTCTTCCCAGAGATTTCCGCTCGCTATGCGTTCCATCCGCAATTTCAATTCTTGATAAAGTTCTTGCATCAGAGGGATAGTCTCATGAACATGTTGAACAAACTGTCCCCAGTTGGGGTCTATTTGTTGAATCAGTTCGATGAGGAACTGCGTCTGTATTTCTATTGGTTTATCTGTAATTTTACTTGCATGTTCAGGCAATAAAAAAAGGTAATGAAAGGCTGTTTTTAAGAAATCTTCCAGAGCTAAGTTTCCTATACATTCAATCTGATGAGTCTTGTATTCAGCATGCAGAATTAAGGCATGTTCATGATAGCGTGGAACTGCTGGTAAAGGCTCTGGAAAAGCGCCGTAATCGTATTCCAGAGAGGAAGCGATTCTATAGGCTCGGACTGCAGTCGAAATATTTCCTTGTATTAATTCTCTTTCACCTTGCTCAAAAAATAGTTCCTGCATGCGTCGGCGAATCCGCAGGAGTTCATAAGCCTGTGAAGCGGAAGTAAATTTTTCCTGTCTGACTGCGTTATCTGCCAGGGCTAAAAGCAATTCTGATAGCAATTGAATAGGACCTTTTTTATGGAGTTGCTCATTGATATGTTCGCGAATATCCTCGCGTAAGACTAAATCCAGAGCAGACTTGAATGTTGGACTTTGCTCTTCTTCCTGCGTAGGGAGGAGATAGGAATATTTAATGGAATATATGTCCTCAGTAGAGTCTTCGCGTAGAGGTGAATAAGGAAGGAATAGGAAATGGAAATTAACAATATCTCCATCAGCAATGGACTTTGCCATAGCAAAATTTATCGCTTCTTGTTCAACTACTTTTGAGGTATTGCCTGTCTTATCTGTCATGATTATACCTTCTCCGCATGCAAAATTTGTTTTACTGCCTGTTCTCGTTCACCCCAATCAATAGTAGGTTTAGTTACATCGTAATAAGGTAGCCGCTCATGAATCTGTGAATATTGTTTCTGCCGATAATGGCGCAGGACACGACTTGCATGTCGCTCATGGTAAGGGTCCCAATTACTTGTTTCCACACACTCTTTATCTCTCCCTGCTTCCAGAACTAATTCCTCCATATATTTGGTTAGGAAATCCCGTAGAACGCGGTCAAATTCACGACGCAATTGGTCTCCTTCTGGTGAATTGGGGTCGTTTTCACCTACTTCGCACCATTGCTTTTCGAGTTGTATGACTTTTTTCCTATGTTCCACATACGCATTCCGTCTTACCTCATCACGGAGAATATAGAAAGCTGCATTTAGTTTAGCCATTGCGAGTAGATACTGGTCTAATTGGTCAGGGGTCACCTCTGTGCTATGGATATTCAATATTAAATCTTTCATCATCTTTTTATAATTCTTTCTCACATCTCCCGTTTTGCAATTTTCTTCAAGTCCTAAAATAGAGAAGTAATTTATATAGGTTTCATCATCCATTGTTCATTCCTTAATACCATATTGATATATATATAACGCTATAATCCAACCTTAGTTTATCAAAATATAATAACATTAGTTATCTACTTGATACTTTTTACTGGCTAACATGTCTAATTAAGTATCTTTTTTATTTGTTGTTTTTCCGTTTTTTTGGGCATATTTATAAAGTTTATATTCAATGCTATCTACAAGTGCAGTAAAAGAAGCGACAATAATATTTTCAGATACGCCGACTGTGCACCATTGCTGGCTTTCATCGCTGGACTCGATAAATACACGAGTTGTGGCTTTTGTGGCTTGCTGTCCATCGAGGATACGGACTTTATAATCTTCTAGATGAACATTTTGCAATTCGGGATAGTAGGGTTCGAGTGCTTTACGCAGTGCATTATTCAAGGCATCTACTGGACCATCGCCATCGGATACCGTATGTGCAATAGAATTGTCTGGTAGTTGGATTTTTACAGTTGCTTCTGATTCTGAGTGTCTATCCATTGCCCATTGGTTAACATGTGCATGGAAATTCAACACATTAAAAGAGGGCTTATATAGTTCTAATGTCTTTAATAGTTCTAATTCAAAAGAGGCATCTGCACCTTCAAATTCATAGCCTTCTGTTTCAAGTGCCTTTATGCGATGAAGCAGTTTTCGGAGTTGTGGATTATCTTTGTCAAATTGAATACCCAGTTCTTGAGCCTTCTGAATCAAATTGGCTCTGCCTGAAAGTTCACTTACCGCAATGTGGGTAAGGTTTCCAACCCATTCAGGGTTGATATGTTCATAACTGGACTTTGATTTCCGCACAGCGTCGGCATGCATTCCTGCTTTATGGGTAAAGGCATCGCGTCCCACATAAGGGTCTGTTTCTTTTGGTGCTACATTCGCAAGTTCGGCAACGAGATGTGCTGTATAAGTCAATTTTTTCATTTGCTCCTCTTGAATAACCTCAAATCCCATCTTAAATTGCAAGTTTGGTATTAAGGTGCAGAGGTTTGTATTCCCGGTCCGCTCACCGTAGCCGTTAATAGTCCCCTGGACATGTCTTGCCCCCGCATAAACGGCAGAAAGACTATTTGCAACAGCACAACCAGTGTCATTATGAGTATGAATACCCACATGTATACCAGAAAAAGTTTTAATAACTTGACTTGTAATCTCTTCTATTTGATGTGGTAAATGCCCGCCATTGGTATCACAAAGAACCAATAAATCAGCGCCGTTATTTAGGGCTACTTGCAAGGTATGCAAAGCATAGTCAGGATTTATATCATAACCATCAAAGAAATGTTCCGCATCCAAAAAAACTTTCCTACCAAACTTTTTAAGGTAGGATACAGATTCCTCTATTAGTTTCAGATTTTCGTCCAAAGAAATTCCAAGAACTTCAGTTGCATGAAGTTCTGATGACTTGGCAAAGATGGTTATAATCTCTGTTTCTGTTTGAAGTAATGCACTAATATTTGGGTCTTTTTCAACACTGATTTTCGGATGTCTTGTGCTACCAAATGCAACAATTTTTGAGTGCTTCAGATTTAATTGTTTTGCCTTGTTAAAAATCAGTTCTGCTTTAGGATTAGACGCAGGTTGACCTGCTTCAATGTAGTGAATACCCAAATCATCTAGCACTTGGATAATACGAATCTGGTCATCCATAGAGAACTTAATATTGGGACCTTGAACTCCATCTCGTAAAGTTGTATCGTAGATTTCAACTTTCTCTTTTTTTGTAAAACTGTTCATTTATTAATTCTCCACTGTAATTAAATGTATATTATATTATTAAATGAAGGAATAAGAGTTATTAAAACCGTAATCTTAATAAGAAGTTTAGTTTCATATATAGAAAGGCATTCCTGACAAAAACTTTCTAATTAACTCGTATGCTTCTGGGTATAAGATACCAGTTTTTTTTGCAGAAAGTTCATTGTATTCAGAGACTCCCATAGTGTCTATACCAGCACCACACATTGCAAAAGGAACAGCACCTGTAGCGTGAGTCTGCGTAGATAAAGCAGTAATATGGTCGGGTGCTACCAATAAACGAAGCTCATCGGGAGATCGTTTTACATATTCCAAAGCAGGTCTAACAATTTTTTCATCAAAATCTTCAATTGATTTAATTTTTAATTTCAGGTCTCCCTGATGTGCAGACTCGTCTGGTGCTTCGATATGAACATAGGCAAAATCAACATGCGAAAGAGCGTCCAGAGCAGTCTCAATTTTTCCCTTATAGTTTGTATCAATCCAGCCTGTGGCACCGGGCACATCTATTGATTCCAGTCCTGCACAAATTCCAATTCCCTTTACAAGGTCTACTGCGGATATAACTACGCCTGTCAGGTTAAACAGTTCTTTGAATGTTTTTATCTCGGGTGTTCTGCCCTGCCCCCATAACCAGAATGAATTGGGTTCAGGCTCTCCTTGCTGAATTCGTTCTCTGGCAATTGGATGTTGAGGCAGCAATTTTTGAGAAGTAAGTATAATAGATTGTATAAGTGATTCTGCTGGTCCAGTGGGCAAATGCTCCCTCCATGTCTGCCCTGTAATATCATGTGGTGGTGTGCAATAAGTCTTTTCAACATCTTCAACTGAATAACCAGCTGTTGTCTCAATTATTGCAAGATGCCGATAACTTACCCCGGGATAGAAATGGATTGGGGACTCCTTTTCCAGCACTTTGCCAATATCATGGATAAGCACTGACGCTAAATCTGTCGGGATATGTCCCGCAGTAAAGTCATGCATTTTCCCATTTTGTAAAGATACAATATTACAACGGAAAGCCACCTGAGATGGGGTTAAATTGATTCCCTGTCTTGCCGCTTCGAGAGGTGCTCTACCTGTAAAACAGGTGTGTGGGTTAAATCCAAACAATGAAAGATTGCCAATGTCACTTCCAGGAGGTAAACCTTCCGGGATAGGACAGAAAAGACCAACCATACCCAGTTGAGCCACTTCATCCATTGCCGGAGTATGAGCCACCTGTATTGGTGTTTTTCCATTAAGTTCTGGAATGGGATAATCCGCCATGCCATCGCCTACAAGTATAAGATACTTCATATATATAGCCTTAGAAAATAAATATTCACATAAAATAAAAATCAGAGAAAATACAATTGCAAATGAAAATTTCCAATATTTTATTATAACAAAATTAATGTAATTAAAAGAAGTGTATAACTCCCATAACATTTTGAAATAAAAAATTTATATCAAATAACAACTAAATTGTAGAGAAACTATCAATTTAGTGGACAGAAGTTTTTACTAAAGTTAAAAATTTACATATATTGTTTAATTCATATCATATCATTTTGATTCTTCTTTCACTCATTTCGGGTTTCGGGCAAATTAGAAAAATTAAATCATATTTACTTTTTAGAAGTTCTAATCTGGTGCGAGTTTTTAAATGTTAATATTATTATAGGTGCGGAATATTCCACACCTATAATAATGATTAATCAAATTTTCCTTACTTGCTAAATAGATGATTTTCACAACCCACTTTATTTCAATGTTTTATAAAGAGACAACTTTTTATCTTTTTGTTGGCATAATACTTGCTAGATATATGTTAGTTTAGGATTATTAACATGATTAAAAAAATAATAAAAACAAGAGAAAACAAGAGAAGACAGAGAGGTATGACGCTTGTTGAACTGATGTTTGCGGCGGGCATATTAACATTTGTTTTAAGTATGATTTTTACATCTGTTATATCTGTTGGGGTCAATCGTGAGATACATACCCAAAGATTACAAGCAGAGAGTGCAGTAAATGATGTGTTAGACCAAATTAGTAGAATGGATGCCTCGCAAATTTTGAGTTTTCAGCCTGATGTAGTGCTTCTTCCTGGAAATAGTGCTGTTCTACAAATTGAGGCAGTTGTTTCAGATGGCTCAACGATAAATATACCTAGTGTAAATGGGGCAGTTACTCTACCCAACCCGGTAGAAATTCGAGTAATATTATCCTGGCAAACTGACCGTGGATACACAATAACAAAGAGGGCTTCTACCTATGTTTCTTATTAAAAATAAATTGGGTATGACGCTTATAGAATTGACCATGACTGTTGGACTTATGGCAATTGTAATGGGCTCGTTATTTGCTTTGTCATTAAGTCTAAATGATACGGTTCAAACATATAACACAACAATGACGGCAACCGATGATGCTCGTCATGCCTTATATATTCTAATTCCACGCCTATCTCAGGCATCCCGCCAAACGATAAATTTGAATGAACTACCTGGAGAAGTTTTGAGATTTCGTATGCCCACAGATTTAGATGGCAATGGTAGTTGTGTAGATGTAGGTGGAAATCTTGAGTTAGGGGACACAATTACCATTCAGCGAGATACAGAAGACCTTAATGGAGATGGTTTAACAAATAACCAGCTAGTTATGGTTCAGGGAGATAATGTAACCGTGCTTGCAAATCATGTATTTAGTCCGCCGGAATCTGGAAACCCTGATGGCTCTTTTACTGACAATAATGGAAATGGCAGATGGGACCGTGGCTTTTTTGTTATTGCACAGGATAATACCCTTCAGGTTGTTATAGACACACTTGGACAATCCCGTCGTGGACACCAATTTGTTATACATTTAGAAGAAAGCATAACGCCAAGAAACCCATAAAGGGGGGGATATATACCATGTTCACAAAAAAAAGGAAAGAATTATTAAAGCCTCCCAAAAAAGAACAAGGAATGGCAATGATTGTTGCCTTAATATTTGTGGTAATATCTATTGCATTACTGAGTAGCCTCTCCGTTCAAATTATAAATCAAAACTTGCAGCAGAACCGATATAGTGATTTCCGTGATGCTTTTTGGGGTGCAGTGTCTGCCGTGCAGGAGAGTAAAGGTTCTATTGAGTTTGGTGGAAATGGTTTTATTGGTGTTGATGACTGGACACCGTCATATAATCCGAATAATGAACCGGTGCTCCCCTCTTTTGATAGTCCAGCCGTAACTCCGAGGACATTATCCTCAGACCCAAATATTCAGTATTTTGCAGTTGCTGTCCCCTGGGAAACTGATAACTTTGACAATAATGGAGATGGTCTGGTTGATGATTTGAATGAGCAGGATATGGTAACTATCTATGCAGTGGCACAGAAAAATTCAACAATACGCAGATTAGAGGTTGTGACAGATTTAACTAATGTAAATGTCTGGCAGAATGCAATTTTTGCTGGGAATGGTCAGGCGGGTAATGTTGTGAATGGGAATGTGAGTATACATGGGTCCGTGCATGTTCTGGGTCTTAACCTTCTACCGGGAAATCCTGCTATTACTGCAATAGACCTGAGTGGCACTGCTCTTATTCATAATAACTATGAGGGTGTCCCTTTGACTTTACAACTGCGAATTCCTCCTTTACCCACGACTTTATTTGATGGAGAAACGATAAATACCTTAAATGCAAAACTTCGTGTCAAGCGCGGTTTTGTCGGGCTTTCAGGTAATTCCGAAGTGGGAGAACCGGATGTAAAAGGGAACAGTTGGAAGGAAACTATGGATGGCACTTATGTGAATGATGGTTGGACCGGTAATCAGGTTATTCCAGATGGTGGAAGAGGAACACCAAAAAATGTATATAGCGATAATGGTTGGGATGAACTTTATGACCTTGGCAATAAGGTTAGTTTTCCAATACTAACAGATGATTGGAGAGAACCTGATGGTTCAAAAATAATGAATCCAACGGCAGGCAGATGGTATACCGTTGAAGAATATTTTTCTCAAGTATTATTGGCAGACCCAGTCAATCCGAACGATGGTGTGTATAATGGGGATATAAACTTAAATGCAAAGGGGAGTAAACTTTTTTGGGACGCTACTACCGGAACCTACCTGAGCGGCTCTCTGCCTACATCATTACCGCCCAATGACCATGATTACATCTGGTTTGACCCCACTACAAATGTGTTAAAAATAAATGGACAGATTCGGATTAATGGGAACCTCACATTTACCGGAGGAGGCAATGACAAAACAATAAACTATAGTGGAAGAGCGGCCATTCTTGCTTACGGCGATGTAACTATTGATACCAACCTTATCACCTGCAATAACGGGAACCCTCTCAATACTCTAAATAGTTTCCCTGTAAATAACGCCATGGGAATTATGAGTTCACAATCCATGTATATTGGTAACACCTCACAATGCGATATTATGGGTGCTTTCTATGCACAAAACATGATAAAAATTTCAAAACAAACAAATGTGATGGGAACTATTGTTGGAGGCTATTTCGATATGGGTTCACAAGTGCCCAACATCTTTCAAGTCCCAACTTTAGCAGAAAACCTGCCTTATGGAATGATAGGGAACTACCCAATTACTACATTAGAACAGGTTGGGTGGCGTGAATTAGGCCTCCTTTAATTAAAAATGAAAAGAAGAGGTAATATAAATGAATCAACTTATAAAAAATAATAGACTAATTCTTTCTTCTTTATTAATAATTGTTTCCATTGGTTTTATACTCTTTGGAATTATTGGCGTTATCTCAGGCAAAACAGGAAAAGCCGAAAAACTTCAACAAGAAACATCTACTTCTTCTCAACAATTAAATAACTTACCTGTATTAAACTCGTCCTCTCAAGAAACCCAAATTGGAAATAAAGCCCCAACGGACTTAAAAAATCCCGACCAGTTAATAGAATATTACCGAACACAATTACAACAAAATCCGCAAGCTCCAGAAACACCTGCGTATCTGAGTGCAATAGGAAATCTTTACAAACAAAGAAAAATGGATTGTGCCAATGCCATTCCATATTACGAAAGAATAATTATTGATTATCCTGATTGGGAAGGGGTTAGGTCAATCTATCCAGAATTGGCTATGTGTTATGAATCGGTAAATGATTATCGTGGTAAAATATGGATTCATAATGAGATAATGCGTCGCTTTCCTCCAGATTCTCAAGAATACATTTATGCAAAAAATGCACTCGGTCTATAACCTTCGCCCCAACAGACGGTGCTATGGGGATATTGTCTGTTTCAGAGGTATCATTTTGTAGGGCATATCGCCTTATGCCTCTACTTTTATAAAATAAGTGACATTGCGTCGTCTAATACAATGTCTCAAAAATCCCTATACTACTTTTAGCGAACGGATGTGTTCACGGATGTGTTCATTGATATATTTATGTAGATGTAAAGCTGCTTCTGAAATTGTCTAAAGAGTGGGAACATAAAGTGTTGTTTGTTGTAATTGACAGGGCTACTCACCTGGTCTGTTTAGCATTAAAGGATAAGAACGATGCTCCTAATGCAGAAGCATTCTTGAAGGAACTGATGTAGTTTTATCCATATAAGATACACACAATATTAATAGACAATAGCAAAGAATTCACAGTTTTTAGTGAATAATATGTTTCACTAATTGTTTAGTTTACTTTTATGCAAATCAAAATAATAATTATTTTGTGGTCCGAACCAGCCCACATTCCACACACGATTCTCAGTACCATATACATTCTCTTTTGTAGCCCATTCCCATTGTTCTGATGTAATATGTCCATCGCACCATAATATATTTGCTCTACCCCAGTGTCGAAAGTGCAGTGATGGCGACATAAATACCCCTTCTTGTCCACGGGGATAATCTACTGAAACCTGTAAGGGTGGCTCGACAAAACTATACTCAACTATATATCCATTCTGAGGCATGCCGCTGTCTGCAAACATAATCGTTTCCGATGGATTCTCAATCATTCGTTCGTGTATGCCACTCTTGCATGCTTTAACAGGGTCACTTTCCATACTTAACATTGAACCAACATAAGCCATGTTGTATCCATAGCCGCCCGAACCTGATTCAAAGGCATTTGTGACCTCACCTAAACTACGATACTCAAAAAATTCAGGACACTCCTTAATCCTACCCTCAGGAACATATTCAAATAGTGGACCTTTACGAAAATCAAAAGGAGTTGTAGGATTTGGAGTATCCCTTTTCCCATGCCATCTACACCTCCCCCCAAAATGGTCCGGCTCCGACCCGGGTAGTAAAAAATCATACATATCTGACGCAGCAGGGACATAATGCCCGTTATACTCCATTGCATACATTGTGTTAGCCAGATATAGTTGTCTCAAATTATTTACGCACTGAGTACTGCGTGCCTGTGCTCGTGCCCGCGATAGTGCAGGTAAGAGTATCATCATCAAAATACTGATAATCGCAATCACAACAAGCAGTTCTATTAAAGTAAAAGCCTTATTTTTTTTATAACTAACAATCATTCAATTTACCCGATTTTCTATATCTATTAATCAGAAGAAATAAACAAATAAAAATGAGCGACAAAGCAATTTTTGAATATATCGTGATAGGAAGTTTTTTAACTTCAAACTCAAAATAGGAACAATTTAATAGATTAGAACTGAACTCATCATCATAAATACATAGTTCCAATTGAGCAAGATTATTTACTGTAATAGGCTTGACAATGATAAAAATTCTTCCATTATAAATATAACTTTGATGACCAGGAATATCAGGCAAAACATCAGGAGTCGTAATCAGTCCACCTTCTATCTCTATCGAAACGACTCCAGTCCTAACGGGATTTCCATAGATATCAAATAATTCATCGGACATGAAGCCATAATATTGTCCACCTTCTATTTTCTGTAAATTCACTGTTGTCCCGGGTGGCCCTGGAAGTATTTCAACGGAAACCTCTCCACGAATTGTATTATCAAGGCTTTGAATATTTACCCTTCCTTTACCTGCTACTGTCATAGGTTCTAATTCAAGCTCCAACTTACTATTTTTTACAGAGACTTGTATCCCGGGAATATTCAAATCTTCATCTGTAGTCAGGGGATTTAGTAAAAAGGAATTAATTGTAAATAGTGTACCATCAGGCACGGGCATATTATCCACATCACGAATCTCATCTCCAATTATATTAACAATTTCACTATATCCATACACCTTTGTTTCTGTCGGATTTGCCACGAGTCGAATACTCCCCTGTCCTGGATTTATATCCCCTGAACCTGCTACCGAAAAGATACCGAATATTTCGGGATACCTTGTGCGAAAGGTAATCTTGTTTACTGAAAGGTCTCTTTCTCTAACTTCTATTCCGTCATTTGTCCATTGTTCCCCATCCCAGCGATAAATATTCAGGCTTGTTTCATCCATTCCTTCAATCTGCTGTGCTGAATAATGCACCTTTAACTCTGCTGGTGCAATCTGTGCACTCTGGAAATCGCCAATAGAGGAGACAAATTGGATAAACTCGCCTCCTTTTAACAAGCCTACTACCTCTGCTGATGGAGATGGGTCAGAAACAAGTTGCAAATCCACATTACAATTATATGCTCGTTCTCCTGTTCTATTCCCAATAGAATATAAAGAAACGCACAAAGTTTCATCATGATTACATGCAGTCCCTAACATTGTTCCCGCTGGACTTCCTCCCCATTCTATTGGTATTTCCAGAGGCAGAACCGAACTTTCAGGTCTATTTGGGTCTGTTCCTGCTATACGAGTTTCATATTCGTCTAATATGCCGTCGTTATCCGTATCTATATTTGGAGCGACATCAGCCACTGCCATAATCTCCGTTGAGTAGTACCCATAAGCAGGGTCGAGGATATTAGGAATTGTAGAAATTCTCAAAAAATCAAACATATCTATATTTGCAACATTTCCATACATATCTACAGCCCATGCAATATCAAAAGCATCACCTCCTCCAGTTCCAAAATCAATCCCAACTGTGAACGGATTATCAGGTCTAAGATAATTATCTCTATATGGAGGCATAGTCGGATTCACATCTGCATATCCCCATAGAACCTCCTCATTTGTTGAGGTAGTTATAATTCCTGCAAAAGGTGGATTATTGCTGGTCAAGCCCTGAGGGAAAACTGCTCGATTCAAATTTCTGCTGCCGGGAATAACATACCAGTTGTCATCAGGTAAACCATTTCCATTAACATCTTTTGAAATCTCAATCAGTCCCGGCTCAACAAACTTCCTTTTCATATCCCCTCCCACCCAAAACGCATTAGAATAAACAAGGCAGTCTAAACCCATCGGATTACCGGGGTCATCTCTTACCGGTGTATTAAACTTAACAATGATATAACTTTCTTGTGGCGAGCCCGGTGTTCCAATAGAATAAACACCTCGCATAGCAGGCAGACTTGCACTAAAACCAAGAGGTGCACCCAAAACCTCTGACGGATTAGTAAAGCCTATACTTTGATTTTTACCAAAATATTCAACAACCACATCTGCCCATGAATCATCTTCTCCAAAAGAATATATGCAAAAAAAGGTATTAAATGCAGTAATAATGAATAAACAATAAGCATACTTTTTTGTAGATAATAGTGTCATCTATAGCCCTTTTCAAAAATTAAAACAGCGGCTACAAACTGAGGAGAAAGTAGTGGCAGGAAGGTTGTTTGACCCCATAATAAAAAACTGGGTCACCAGACATCAGCCTTCCCGCGAGACCTCTGTCTGCGCACTTATAAATCGGTCTGCAACTGGCAGGTCTTCGGACTTGCAGGCACAAACCTACTTGGCTCAGCTTCCCAAGCAAACGCCCAGTGCTATGACGAGCTGTTCGTTCCTGCTTACCGCTGCGGGGCAGTTCCGGACTCACACCGGATTCCCTCTTAGCACCATTCATGCTGCTATTTAGGTGACCAGTCACAAAACTATTTAATTTTAAATAACTAAAATAATTCTATTTGTATTAGTTTATTATTAATACCATAAAATTACCAAAAAATTCAAATTTTTAAGAACTATTTTGTCTAATATGGTATAATTATTAACAGAGATTAAAAGGAAGGAATGAATATGCAGTTAGATTTAAGCAAATATCAAAATCAGCAATCACCATCTACCAAAGCAATTGGACTATGGACATTCAATATTGAGGGTAAAGATGTATGTTTCTGGGGGAATTATGAGGAAGTAACAAAAACTGCTGAACTATACTTAAAAACAAAAAGTCTGGAAGACATTACAATATATTTAATAGATTGTATTGATTACAGCAAACTATTTACAGAAGACCACTCCATAAATTCATATATTCAGACTATCTGAACTTTATTATTTATTGAACCTACTATTTACATCATAAGCAAATTCATCAATTTTATTGTTTAAAAAATAAAACTTATATCCCGAAATTTAGGCAATTTTTTGAAAAATATGTTATAATATCAATGATAGTAATTGTATTTATTAAACTTAATTAAAAGGTTTTGTTGTATGTTATCATTCGTAGATGTCCGTTGCCCACACTGTGGAGCACAGGGGAAAATTGTATTGCCTCCGCTAGGGACTATACTAATCGGACCCTGTCCAGCATGCAAAGGTATGCTCGCTTTGTTCAATGGAAGTGTCCTTCCTTTAGATAACAAAATCATATTGGAGGGAACAATTGATGAAAAGAAGAAGCATATCATCGAGATATTCAGTTCCTTCATTGAAGATAAGGTAGATGATTTCTTTAATCCTAAGAAAGAAGAGTCTTTTACATCTGATTCGGAAAACAGGACTGAATCTTTTGACTCGGAATATAAGATTGGAGAATATAGCCTTCACAAAGCGAAGAAAAAGAAACCTATTACAAGTGAAGAACTATTAAATTTCAAAGAATCAGAAATTGATTCTATTAACAATCCAGAAATTTTCCGAAAATATTTCAGCAACTAGTGAAAAAACTTGTTTAATGGTTTTCTTTTTCAAGAGTATGATTCGTTTTTATTAATAGCATTATTTTGTAAAAAATTCAATGTTTGATTTCTATTCTGATTATTAAGTATACTTCGTTTACTTTAAAATATTTTTATATGCCGCGGGGTGGAGCAGTCTGGTAGCTCGTTGGGCTCATAACCCAAAGGCCGCAGGTTCGAATCCTGCCCCCGCTACCAATGAAATTATGAAGACCTATAAGACATCCAATAAGTTTTATAGGTCTTTTTTTTATTTATTTTGAACAATTTTAAAAATTGCTCAAGAATCACTTCTTTCTTATTACCTTTTTATATTAAAATAACTTGTAATTTGCATTTGAAATATTTATAAGGAGTTGAAGAATGAAACTTTTTTACCAATTATTTTTACTTGTTGGGTTCGTTTTAATGATGAGCCTAAACTCAACTGCTGAAAACATCGCATTAAACGCAAGTTATACATTAGAGCCTGCACCGAATTACTCTCATTGCACCGATGCAGATGACTTAAAACAACTTACTGATGGCAAGTATGTCGAAGGATATTTCTGGACTCAACAAGGGACCGTAGGCTGGAGTGGAAAAAGTCCAGTTGTTATAACTATTGATTTAGGTTTTGATAAACCAATTTCAGGTATCTCTTTCAGCACAGCAGCAGGGGTAGCCGGTGTCAAATTCCCAAAATCAATTATGATTTTCATTGCAGGGGAGGATGGTATCTTTCATAAAATTGGAGACCTTATTAAACTCAATGAGCAAGAAAATAAGCCACCCAGTGAAGGTTATTCCACTTATCAATTTAAGACCAATGCTCTCCAAACACACGGCAAAAAGGTTGCACTTATTGTCTTTGGTGAACCATATATATTCTGTGATGAAATTGAAATCTGGAAAGGTAATGATGAATGGATAAATCAACCTCTACCGGGCAAAGGTTTAGACAATCTACAAACATACCTTGAACAGTCCATTATCCACGAGGGAGTAAAACACCGAATTACTGCCGATATAGATGCAGTAAGAAAAATTGCTGAAAGTCTGAATGACCTTGAAAAGCAGAAACAAATCAATGCGGACCTGGATAATTTATTGAAAGAGATAGACTCCTTACCTATCGAATACCCAACTGATTTTAAAACTATTTTTCCGCTTAACTCTACACATGCAAAGGTATTCAAAACATTGGCTCAAATATGGCGTGAGCATGGGATTACACAGTCTGTTATATGGACTGTGAACCCATGGTGCTTTTTAGAATTATGTCCTGCTGTGCCCGGAGCCAGCAGTGCAGAGCCCTCTCAATTATATCTAGATATGATGCAAAATGAAGTCAGGTCTGTTACATTTAATATCGCTTCTCCGGAGGATACAGAAATCCAAATTGAGATTCTTGGACTACCTGAAAATGTTAAAAAATCTTGCTTAAGTTTATATAAAGTTCCATGGACGGATACAAAACAGGGGACCCCTGTGGCAGCGGCTTTGTTGCAATTGATTGATACTGAAAATAAATACCATCTACAAATTTGCGGCGGATTACAGCAACAAATCTGGATAACTGTTAATTCAAAAGAGTTAAACCCGGGCACTTACAATTTTATGCTCAAAATTAATGACAAAACTTTACCTTTTACCTTGCAAGTATACCCGATTCGTTTTCCTGACCGTCCTTCGTTGCATACAGGGGGATGGGATTATACCAATGAACCCAGTCATTATGAAGCGACAGAAACAAATCGCAACGCATTAGTCAAAATGTTGCAAGAATATTTTGTGGATACGCCCTGGGCAACCTCCAGTGCCATGCCTTTTGGAACTTATGATTCAACAGGTGCTATGACTGCACCTCCAGACACATCAAATTTCGACGCATGGCGACAACTCTGGCAGGGTGCACGACGATATTGTGTATTTGCTTCCGTAAGCAATAAACTCAAAGAATGGCAGATGGAAACCCCTGAATTTAATCGTGCAGTGGGCGACTGGGCAAAGTTTTGGAGCGATTATATGAGACAAGCAGGATTAGAACCATCACAATTAATTGTGCTATTGGTTGACGAACCTCGTAATCAAGAGATGGATGTAATAATTAAGGCATGGGCAAAAGCAATACATGCGTCAGGTGCAGGTATTCTGGTCTGGGAAGACCCTATCTACAATGATATGAGTAAAGCCCTTCCCGAAATGATTGCCGAATGCGATATACTCTGTCCTCAGCGTAGCATATTCTACAGAAGTGGTGAAGCATATCAGAAGTTTTTCATAGACCAACGGGACAAGGGGAAAATACTTGAATTTTACTCTTGCAGTGGTCCTATGCGGCTTTTAGACCCATATATCTATTGCCGATTGCAAGCATGGGATTGCTGGCGATATGGTGCTATATCTACCAATTTCTGGGCGTTTGCAGATGGGGGTGGTGGTTCGTCATGGAACGAATATACACATCCTCGCACTTCTTACACTCCTTTGTTCATTGATGAGAACACTGTTGTTCCCGGTAAACATTTAGAGGCTATGCGTGAAGGCATAGAAGATTATGAATATCTACTCATGCTTGACAAGGCAATCAAAGACGGAAAAGGTTCACCAGAATTGCGGGGAAATGCTCAATCTTTACTTCGTGATTTACCCAAACATGTTTGTGATATCTTCTCAGATAAACCAAATATTCGTTGGAAAGATTCACCAATGCTATATCACACTGAACAAGCCCGTCAGACAATCCTACAAACACTTACACAGATGCAAAAGTAATATAGATATACATGAGAAGATAAACAAAAACTAGAAAAGATAAGGCAAACAAAATATAAGAGCATCATTTCATTTATGCTTGTCATTTGAGAATAGATTTATCTATCAATTGATATATTGGGATAATCAAGGGGAATTCGTGGATAATCGTTAGATATAATTACAATAAAGGATATTTAACATAAAATAGAAATAAGA
>DAOOVZ010000019.1:0-26987 GCA_035370665.1 Candidatus Hydrogenedens sp. | reverse complement strand
AAATCCCGGGAAACCTACACCCTGATTTACTACCCACCATTCTTCATAATCAACATCTGCTGTAAATTTTGAATGATACACCATACCGATTTGCCAGCGTTCGCCTAGACGATATAATGCACCTAAGGTTACATTTGTCCCTTCAAAATTACGGTATTTTTTTCGTATGACTGTATGTGAAAAGGAGGAACGGTCAACCTGTCCATTTGTCTGAAATGTCCGATATTCATCCTGGTCAACCGTCCATTCATTATTGGATAGCAATGATTGGTCCCACAAATTTAAAACAACTCCGACAGACAATCGGTCTGTTATTTCGAAGCCCAGAGCCGGTGATAAGGCTGCCAATTGTCCACTTTGTTTATAATCCACAAATGAATGTAATCCAAGAGTGTTCCCTAATGCCAGAGCCGAAATATCACGATAGAAAAAGTCCATCTCTCGTGAAAAATCATACTTTGCCTGATAATTCAGACTTAAAACGATATTTCGTCCTTTTATCGTTCGCCGAAACGGATAGACAAAACTCATGTAGTTTAACTGATTGAAATCAACCGAATAATTCCCATCAAGTTCAGGGTGAGGTAAAGATTCAAAATCTTCACCGAGATATTTATAGGTATATACCACAGAAAATTCAGGTCGTTCTAACTGTGTTAAACCGCCGGGATTCCATGAAGCGGCAGTGGCATCATCTGCGACAGCGATAAAAGCACCGCCCATACCAATAGCACGAGCACCGCTACCAATCACATTTGGCGAAGAATTAATTGGTATGCCCTGCGACCATGCGTCCCGGGGAATACACATAATAAGTGCGACTGTAAAAATGCTACATAGTAATTGAAGGTAAACCTTTTTCAATGGCTACTCCCTCCGACGGTTTAGATGTATCTATTATTATTTGACCTCGCACACTGCTCGAGGAAACATTTACTATTCGCGATTTGTAGAGAACATCATAATCAGCGGGCTGAGTAATAGCACCTGTATCAGGGTCTAACCATGCAGGCGAAGATTCATATAGTATTAAAGCATAAGTTCCCGGTTTAATCCCATCGTCTTCTGCCCAGTTAAATAGCACCTCATATTTTGTGCCTGAACCGCGGAAGTCCAGCACCTCACCTGATAAGCGTGGGAAGTAATCTGCTAACTGTCGAGCTAATACTTCGCACTTACCTTTGATAAGCTCGCCATTATTGGTGTCATCAATAAATCCATCAAAAATGGATATAATTTCGGAGGTCTCTGTGTTTATCAAACGCAATTTTACTTCTGCTGACTGTTCGCTGCGTGAGAAAACCTCACCGACTACGAAAACTTGTGCAGGCACAATCCGCCCTATATCCAGAGCACGATTAGGGTCAGCCAGGCCTGCGGACAATTGCTGTTCATTCAACACATTTTGAAGATAAATTCGGTCTAACACATAGAACCGTCCTTGCTTTTTTACAACTCCTTCCAGTGTAGTCCGCAAATCGTTGCCAAAGGTATCTGTCGGTGTCCTTCCTCCAATGGCAAGAAAAGCAATGCTCATCTTCGTCTCATCTTTATTAACAAGCACCGGCTCCACTTTTACATCCATTTCCTTTACTGCCTTTTCACCTTCCATATTCTGTGTTTCTATGGCTAATTTCATAGTCCCGACGCCTGAAGACAATAATTCGTTTGGCAATGGAACACGCTTGTTGAACGCTTCCTTCGGTGCACCTGTCAACTGTGTATATGGTTCACCATTAATGAGCAATGCCTGCACACTGCTTGAACTGGTGACCTCTCCTGACACACGAATAACACGATTGTGCTTTGATGGCTTATCAGGAGTAGGTGCTTTAATGCTAATATCTATTCCCTTAGTATCTGTCTGGGCATAGATAAGGTTGTGGAATAAACCTTCAGGTAAAGATGCAGAGGCTAACTGATAATTTAATTCTCCACCCTTCTGTGCAATACACCATAACATAGCCGATTGCGAACGAGGCTCACCCTTAAAAACTTTCAATGCTGTCCTTGTCTCATTGCCAGCAACATCTCTAGCAGAGATTACAAAGATATTTTCCCCTTCCTTTAATTGCACCGCTGAATGAATCTCTTGTCGCTGTTCACCTGTTTGTTCTGAAATGATATTATTATTTAACAATATTTCCGATATGCCTGAATCGTCAACCGCAACTCCTTCAATAAGCACCTCATTCTCATTAGTAATAAGAAAATCGCTGGGCTTGAAGATACCAATAGTCGGACCTGTGAGGTCTACTTTACTTGACAAATCAAAAGTGCTCTCCTTGCCTGCGAGGTCTCGCGCAACAATTGTAAAACTTTGTAAGCCTTCCTTAATATCAATAGCCTGCTCAACTACAACTGAATTTTCACCATGTCGCAAAAACACAGGGCTCTGATTCACAGATATTTGTTCTATGCCCAAATCATCATTGCATTCAATCCGCAAAATGGTATTCACCTCTTTTATAATAGAAGCGGAAGTCTGCTTTTTATTTTTATCTTTTGTTACTTCCCCACTAATTTCGACAAGTTCTGCTTTTACTCTGGGCGATTCGGTATCCTTCAATTCACCCCGCGATATTTGTTCCTTAACAATTAAATCAAGATAATACCTCGCTCGTTCCGTATCTATCTGTGATATTGAAGTTCTCAAAAGGTTCTCTGCTTCTGCAAGTTGCCCTTTTTTGTAGAGGGTAATGCCCAACTCACGGTTTGGAAAATATTCTACAAAGTGCAAGCCATAAGTGCGTGCCTGCCATGTATCGTGGGAACGACTTTGAATTGCAGTTCGTAAGTCCTGTTCCGCCTCGTCTAAAAAACCACCTGCTAAAAACGAACATCCACGCTCATAGTAATTCCACCATCTGCCATGAAATACACCAGAGGTTACACCGTAAGATTTCCCTTCAACGGTATATTTGTCGGGTATGGAAGTCTGGCAACTCCAAAATAAGCAAACACACAATAAAAATAGATTTGAAAATAAACCTCTTTTTCTCACACATAACTCCCTAAACTTGGTTTTTAACTTTTTATTCCTTTATTATCTATTTTACCATTTATTTTTAAAAAAGATATAAAAATTTTTTCATAAATTTAATTAATTATTAAAAATATTGTAATTTTTAAAATAATAAAAGGAAAAAATGAAATCTTTATTTTATACTTTATTGCTTTTTTTATATCAGACTCAACTTATTCCATTAGAAACTATTGATTACCTGGACACAAATGAATTTGTTAATGGTTTTGTTTTGACTACTTCTCGTCCTGTGGATAAACCAAACATTCTTGGTGTTTTGACACTCTGTCCTAATAAGCAGACAAATAATAAGCCTACATGGCAATTGGCTCAATGGGGGACTCAATTTTTGTTAACACCGGGTTCATTCAATCAAGTGAATGAAACCACATGGACAATAAAAAATCAAGCAAAGCAGATTACTATACAAGAAGAAAATCAGGATTGGGGTATCTCACTAAATTGTAATGGTATTGTTGAATATCAGGGAAGGTTGAGAAAATATGGTGAACCATGGCCTCATTTACTTATTGAAAAAAATTTCGATGAAGGTATAAAAATTCTTGGGAATAATATCTATTTCAATATAGAATTTCGGATTACAAATTGTAGTTGCGACCCAACCTTGAAAGATAAACTTGACCCTACCTTACACACTGCACAAATTACTGCCTACTGGACAGTGAGAAATGCAAATTCCAAAAGCAAAGATTTTAATGAATATTTCTGGTTTGGAATCCCGCTTTTTGATGCTCGCTGTCCTATTCCACCTGAATATATTAATGTAGATAAAGGTTCTACATATACGACGAATAAACTAATTGCAGTAATAGATGGTAAACGGTTTTATGACCATAACACAGGTGATGGTGATTGGAAAAAACTTAATATATTGTTGAATCCGCTTTTTGAAGAGGCATTGAATAAAGGCAAGGCACAAAATTTCCTAAAAGACTCTAATATTGAAGACCTTGTTCTTAGTTCTTTCAATTTAGGATGGGAAATCACAGGTCCCTATAACGCAGAGATTCAAATAAAACACCTTTCTCACCTTTGCGGTGCTAATATAAAAAAGATTTTTTAATTGGAATAAACATAACTCCTAAAAACAATTTGAGATAGATTTACTAAATATAGTCTATCTATCAATTCCTTTACTTCATAAAAATATTGGAATTGACAATATTAATCTTTATCTTTTTAACAGACAAAATTGCTGAATAATAACTCTGTATAATGTAGTAAACTACTATGATTTGTTTTTTAAAGCTTGTTTCTTGCCTTTGTTCCATCCAGAAAGGTGAGATAACCGTTGAAAGAATGTTAAAAAAAGGATTTCAAAAGTGTCGGTATAAGAAAGTTTCTTTATATTGCATTTCTTCCATTGATATTTGAGGTCTCGGAATCCACTCCGAATTCCCGTCATAGGAGGCAGCATAATATAAGCAGGCCAGTAGTTCTCATAATCGGGTATTTGCTCTGGATTTGGGTATATTTCGTCTATGTTCAGGTGTTGATGAAGAACCAGACTACAACCGTAGCCGTAGTTATACCAGGTTTTCAGGAAAGAGCGAAAGTTTGTATCGAAATCATGATAAACGATAGCGTCTTTTTGATATGCAAATCGCCAGCCTTTTTTCCACAGATGAATACTTGCTGCAACATCTTCTCCGCCAGGATTACGAATATCTTCGGCGAAGCCCCCTACTTCAAGTAAAGGCTTTTTCAAAAAGCAGCAATTACAGGTAACAAGGTAATGAAGTTGTTCCGGTGGCTCTAATACATGATGAAATAGGGAATGTCGGGCGAACATAGATTTTTCAGATATGGCTTTTACCTTTCCTCCAACACCAACAATTTTTTCTTCCGCGTTTAATGCAGAGGTAATCCTTTTCAACCAGAGAGGATGCACTCTACAATCAGAATCTGTAAACGCAACAATATCTCCGCGAGCCATTTCTAATCCTGTATTACGAGCAGTGCCCGGTCCACTATTTTTAGGTAGGCGGGTATAACGAAAATTGTATAAATGCCACTTCTTAGCCCATTCTTGACATACAGCAGGTGTATCATCCGAAGATGCATCATCTGCCACTATGACCTCAAAAGGTTCTTCATATTCTAATGAATCAAATGAAGCGAGAAGATTTTGTAATCGAGTTGAGTCGTTATATGCAGGGACAATTATAGATGTTTTTATATCAATCATCTTATTCAAAAGCCTTAATTTTGTTCATCTCCGATTTTGAATTTAACACCACCATCAAAAAGTAAATGTGTTCCTTTACTCAAATGAAACACCGATTTTTGCTCAGGTGTTGCAATCGCTTGAATAATCCTCGCACTTAGAGAATATTCAGGATTAATCGCTGTCATACGGAACATGTTCTTTTGTTTTGTGAAAAGTTGCACCTGAGGTAAATCTTTACCCGTTGCAATTATATAATCCGAAGGGTGATAGTCATTATTCAAATGACGATATTCAACTTGTTCAGGTGGAATCTCAGAAAAAATTCCTGATTCTAATTGTGTTTCCCAATTTTGATAGTCATAAATTAAACCAATAGAAAGATTATATTCTTCTAAAACGAGGTCTTCATTTATAGTAAGCCATACTTTTGTATTAAGAAGATTGTTATTAGCGTCAGGTAGAAACTCCCACTTTAACGAGATTGGAAATCGTTGTGATTCACCTTCAAATATCCATTTGTTATCTTGCTTATATGGCGCTTGCCATAAAAAAGTTTGACTAAGGAACCACATTCCTTGCAATCTAAATTGAGCGTGGAAGTGAACTGCCTGTGTGATAGGTTTCATACTTTTCTCGTGGATAAACTCGATAAAACCCTCACCCAATCTCAACTCAATATCTTTCAGGAAAATAGTTCTCTGTTGAATCCATGCAGACTTCCATTCCTCGTATTGCTGCTTTGTCGCAAGTGTAATTTTTAACTTACCAATAGAATAAAGTTTTGACATTTGAAAATTGTTTGTTTCAGGAATTTGTAAATGGCAACTAATGAACCGAGAACGACCGATATAATCTGTGTTTCCAATAGTAATTGACAACCCGGGCTCATTTGTCTCGTATCCTATTTTTAATAAAGGATAATCATCAGTTGCACTTAATAAGAACGCAGAAGTTTCACCTACCTTAGGCGTAACCATAGGCACCCAACCTAAATTTCCGGGCAGAATATCTGTAAACTTTCCTTCATGCCCAGCATAAAAAAATTGATTATAAATCTCAGGAAGAAAAATTCGGAACTCTAATGCCTGGATTTGAATTTCTTTTAGTAAACTAAATGACGGCGATAATGTAAGAATATTATCCTGAATGTTTACATTCCATTCCCATTGAAACGGCAGACGGTATAAACTTCCCTGGGCTATTAATGATTGGTCCTGTCGCTCAGTGACAAGCCAATCCCCCATCGAGGAAGTATGTGCCTGCTGTAAATGAACAGTAACACCTTCAATACCTAATGGTGAAGTTATTTCTCTTTTTTCATAGAACAACGAAACCTTGCCATGACTGAAAATGGCTTCAAAATCTTTTGAAATATTTGAAATAGTATGTATACCTTCTGCTCTCCCAATTTGACGAAGGTAAAAATCAATTGTCCCGGAGACAGAGCCACGGTCTATTAGTTTACCGCGGTCAAGAAGAAATACACGATTGCAAAGGGCGTTTATTGTGCCAAGGTCATGTGAAACGAACACAATGGTCTTCCCTTGCTCACGCAATTCACCTATGCGTAAACGGCACTTGCGTTGAAATTCTTCATCGCCAACTGACAGCACCTCATCAACAATAAATATATCAGGGTTTACGAAGGAAGCCACAGCAAAACCGATACGGACATACATTCCGCTACTGTAAGTATCTACGGGCTGGTCAATAAACTCACGGATACCAGAGAAGTCAATAATCTGTTCAATAACTTCATCCACTTGTGCTCGTCTCATACCTAAAAGCCCTGCATTTAAATAAATATTTTCTCTACCTGTTAGTAATGGATGAAAACCTGCACCTAATTCTAATAATGAAGCAACTCGTCCATAAACAAGCACTCTACCTTCCGTTGGAAGGGTTACCCCAGAAATAATTTTTAATAAGGTGCTTTTGCCAGAACCATTTTTGCCAATTATCCCAACTGTTTCTCCTCTGTATATGTCAAAGGTTATATTATCAAGAGCACGAAATTTTTCTGTTTTATTTCCGCGTATCCAATCAAGCACTCCTCCCTGTCCACGCAGGTCTCTGAAACCTCTACGGAGAGGATATTCTTTTACAATATTTTTTATTTCAATGATAGCATCGTCCATATTTATAAATAATCCGAGAAGGTTGCAGATTGTTTCCTGAAAACATAAATACCAATAAACAATAAAAACATACTAATCAGAGCAGAGTAAAGCAGAAATGGAAGGTGAGGGATTTTTCCGTAAAGGATACTTTCCCTGAAATTTGTTAATATCCCCGCCATAGGATTCAGAACATAGAGATAATATAGCCATTGAGGTAAGGATTGATTTTCACACGCTGTTTTTACCCAGTCTAATGGATAAAATACAGGCGAAGCATAAAATCCAAAGGTTAGCCCAACATTAACCATATTACCAATATCTCTGAAATGAATATGTCCAGCAGAAAGCAGTAAACCTAATCCTGCTGAAAAACAAAATAGAATAGGGAAAATTATAAATATCCAGAGAATATTGATGGATATACTTCTTTGCAGAATGAGGTGAATTACTATGAGTGTAATGAAGCCTATACATAGGTTAACGATTGGATAAATAACAGAGGACAGAGGTATTACTTCTCGTGGGAAATAAAGTTTTTTAACCAGATTTTGATGGTATATTAAGGATAAAGTAGCACTTGAAACAGACATTGCAAAATATTGCCAGAAAATTAATCCACAGAGGATTTGCGTTGCCATTGGGATTTCACCACTATCTGGAGCAGGGATTCGCTGTTTGAATACAAAGGTAAAAACAAATAATAGTAAAAGCATCAAAGTAATGGGTTCTATAATTGCCCACAAAAAGCCTAAAACAGCATACCTATATCGTGCTTTTATTTCACGCCAGACTAAACCCCATAATATTTCTCTTGCCCGTATTAAATCGAAAGGCACCTGTCGGACTGATGTCTGGCTATCGCTATCGTAATACGGTTTTTTTACTTGAGAATCTATTGCCATTTCTATCTACCATTACGGGTTAGGAAAAGGTGGTAGTGATTTCATTGGGTCAAAGGTTCCACTATCCCCTCCTGCACTGCCAGCAGGTATATTTCCTGAACTGGGCATAGATGCAGGTGGTGCTGCTGGTGCTGGTGGAGGTGTTTCTTCTAACGGAACATTACCGGGTGTTAATAAGGGTGCTACAAAATTTTCTATGTCGAAAGATTGTTGTGGCTCTTCACTCTTGAGAGGAGCGAACTCTTCTGACGAAACTGTAAATTCATTATCTACCAATTTAACTGTCCACACTTTTCGGTTTCTCAATTTTTGAGGTTTCGGTTTTTCGATAGGCCAGGTGCGACGAAATTCACTGAAATAACATCCAATTTTGTCAATAGGAATTTGCTGGAATTTTAAGGTTTTCAATGCCAATGAACGGAATTCTAACCAATAGTCGTCCTTTTCTGGACTGAGGAAGAAAGGAGTAGCAATGATAGTCGAATTGTCAAATCCGCGTTCCTGCCATTTGCTAAATGGTATTTTCTCATAATCATTTTTCTTGTAACTTTCCCAATGAACTCGAACCTCTTTGCCAAAATGATAAATCAGGTTGTAATCAAACTTATTTGTTTCAGGGTCGAAAGGAGCCAGATGGTATACAGCGGCACTTTCCTTCTCAGAAGCCATATTTGATATTCCACAGAAATCATCTCTTTCATACGAAACAACATTTCGCAGAACCTGGTTATTTGCAGGTTTTTTGCGGTCGTCTTGATATAGAGAAAGCAATTCAGGATACCGCACGCTATATGGTGGCTCTTTTGGTTTCATTGTTTCTAACCGTTCATCCATCACATCCCAGCAATATGAATCCCAGCGAGCGTCAATATGGACCGCAGGTATGCAGTCCACGAAAATGTTATTTTCCACCAGATTATCTCGACCTCCACCAATCATAACACCACAAAGCGGCACACGATAAATAATATTTCCATAAACAGTTACCCCACTTGTGCAATCATCCAGATATATTCCCCATGCCCAGAGTGGGGCTTCATATTGGACATTAAACTCGTCATTATTCGCTGAACCTTCATTGCTCAACCCAAATCCATAAATATCATGGAAAATATTATGGCGAAGAATATTCCCCCGATTTGTCCAATCCCTACCCATATAAAAAGCACCTGCGTCACCCGTCTCCTGACATACACGGTAGATACGGTTATATTCAATTATATGGTCATTTCCACCGAGTATGATTGCTGAATGTGGAGAGTCATGAATCTCGTTATTTGCTATTCGATTTGCCACACCATTGACAGATACCCCCGGATTATAAGTCCTGAAAATCTTTGCAAAATTGTATATATGATTATTAACAACTTGATGTCCACCAGGCTCTAAAGTTTTCTTATCTCCACCAGATACAGAAATTCCCGTCCCACCAAGTTCAAACAGGTCACAACCCTCTATACGGTTATTTTTCCCACCATTTATAGTTGCTGCGGAATGATAAATACCTGAAAAGGAACATTTAGCAACAAGGCACTGTGTAGAATTATCAATAACTATACCTGTATCGTTTGAGCATTGGAAATTTAATCCTATCAAATTTATATATTGTGCGTTTTTTATATGAACGATATTGTTTAATGTAGCAAGGGCAAATGTGTTATCGGTGCTCTGGTCTCGAATGGGTAAAGAATAAAGAAGTTCGCCCTTCTCGTTATCAAAATACCACTCACCATCAGTATCAATTAAAGAAGGATTGTTCTGTAAAAAGAATCTTCTACCTTTTTTGGCTTCATAATTGAACTCGCTATCAACTTCGATAGTGCCTGTGCTTTTGTCAATGGATTTTACCTTAATTATCTGGAATGCCCAATTGTAGTTTGAGAAGGTCGCCAATTCTAATCCATTAGTGTCAATATCTGGAAGATGTGTGGGGAGTATTGAACATTGAAAGGCATATTTTGCTGTCTCAGATGCTACATTGGTTATAAACGCCCATTGTCCGCCGGGAATCTGTTCTTCATTCTGATTAGGAAAGCGAGCCAGAGTTTGAATCTTGTTGTTGAACATAAATATTCGCGGCTCTGACGGAACAGTTCCTACCTTTGCTTTGTATATACCGCCTTGATAAACCTCGAAATTCTTAATTTCCTTTCCACCGATGATATATACAGTTTCACCTTTGTAATTTTGCCATACAACAGGAAATTCACTACTTCCTGAATCCGTTTCATCAAATTCTAATGGTGAGGAAAGTTCATACTTCCCCTTCCGAATTAAGACAGCGCCACCTTTCTTACCTGATTTGTTCATTTCATTTCTTAATGTGTCTCGTGCCTTCTCTAATGTCTTAAAAGGACCATCTGTTCCGTTTGATGGCTCCGGTAAAGTGCCTGACCATTCATCATTTCCTTGTGGTGATAAATAATAAATGGGATAGGTATCACCCAATACACAAAAAGAAAAACAATAAAGGCATATAAAGAGGACAATTAAAGTGTAAATTCTTTTAGACATTGCTCAAACCCTTACTTTCTCGACTTTTTAATTCCTTTGTTTTTAGTGTAGATAGTTTTTTTAATTCTTTGATATATTCCTGAGGAACAACAGGATGTTTTATTAACTTTTCTTCTTGTGTCCACAAATTATTGAACCACAATGCTGTCTTTTCATTTCCAACTACATGTAGAAAAACAGTTAAAAAATCCTGGGGTTCATCAGGTAATAAATGAAATTTTTTATTACCCCAACGCCATGAAGTTGTGATAATCTTTGCTATTAATTCTGGTGGAGATATTGGTTTCAATGTTTTTCGACAAGCAATGAGTTTTAAACGATGGTTTCCTGACGGACTTCTTTTGATAACAAAGTCGCCAGAAGCAATTTCAGGTAGAGCAATGCTTATCTTTTTCTTTTCATCATAAAGACTGACTATTGTCTCAATAATTTTTATTTTTATTTGATTGGTTTCTTTTATAGAAAAGGTATGAGAGTTCTGGACATTAGTAAAAAATTGCAAATCTCTATTTACTCCTAATTCTTCAAACCCTTCAAGCCACTGGGTTAGATATGCATAAATTTTTCTATGAAATTCTTTCCGATTATATCTGTCAGGGAAAAACAAATAATCACCTGAAAAAGGTTTTACTACAAGGTCTGGACTTTTCTTATTCAATATAAGTAGGAGTTGATGTTCAGCCTTTGCAATGTTTGAAAAATCATCACCGTCCTTTGCTACGACAAAAGCAAAATAAGCACATTTAAGTTTTTGGTTTTCTGCTTTTAATCGGAAAATAAATTGATATTTTCCTTCCTGAAACAGGTGAAATTTCAAACTGGTTATAGGTGCTAACCCCAGAACCTTTTGAATGCTTGGGAGAATGAATTTATCCTTACCATGAAGGTATGTATTAAGTGAGTTTACCAATGTATCAAATTGATAAAATCTTTTTAATTCATTACCCCAGTAATCATAAAAAGGTCTAAGTCCTGACCATAAAACTTTGATAGGTTTTCCACCAGGTTTTGTATGCACCATTTTTTTCATATAAAAATATTTTTCCAACAATAGTAAATTTAATTATTAACTAATGAAATTATATTATTTTATGTGATATGCTTTCTCTTTTGTTAATTTGTTATAAAAAACATTTGGTTTTCTGTATTCTTATTTGATTATTTTTCCGTTTTAATTATAATTTTTCTTTCAAAATTAGTCTAAATTATTTATTCTTTAAAGTATTACGAAAATGCTTAGAAAAAATGTAACCATTGTCAGTCTTATACTATTACTACTTTTTTTTGTTGTTATTGTTTCCTTTGCAGATTCAAAAGAAACAATTTCAATAAATCCAGTAGAAAAACATATTTATACGAATCGGACATTTCAAGTTCTGGTAAAGGTCAATAAAGATAAAGGGGAAAATCCTTATTGTTTCTTTCCTCCTGAATTTGAAATGAAAAGTGATGACCTTTCTCTGGATGTAAAAAAGATGACTACTAACGAGACTAAAGACAATGTCTCTCTGGAAGTCCTAATAGAAGGCATAGCAAAAAAGGCAGGCGATTTTGAGATAGGTCCCATTAAAATTCCATACACATTAACCTCCGAAGGCTTTGAATCAGAATTTGTCAAGGACAACACACGAGTGCTACCAACTGCCTATTGGGATATTCCTGCTGTTCAGGTAAAAGTAGAAGATGAACAATGGGCAAAATATCGGAGGTATTCCCTTTTAGGCGGTAGTATATTCTGCATTATAATTATATCTTGCGTGTCCTGGTTGTGGTATGCAAAAAGAAGGCCTCAACAAACAGTCAGTAGTGAACCGACTAGTAGAGAATCCTTACATGAGGCTCGTAAATATCGTTTAGATGGCAATTATTATGAATATTTTCGCACTTTGTATGGAGTAGCGGAAAAGATATACGGGCGTAAAAAACAACTAGAACTCGCAAACCTAATGAAGAGAATAAAAGAAAAGATGAATGAAGTAGGCTATAAAGGCGTCAAACCTACAGAAGCAGAGATGGATGGGTTTTGGAAAGAGGTAGAGAAATATTTGTCTGAGGAAGAAAATGAAAGAAAATAAATTACAATATAAAGAAATACAGAAAAGGAGATATTCGATATGTCTATGAATGTGCAGGCAATACGCGCCCGTGTAGAACGGTATGCAGAAGTATTAAATCGGGTGCAGCAAGAAATTGGTAAGGTAATTGTTGGACAGCAATACATGATTGAGCGGATGCTTATTGGACTATTAGCCAACGGTCATGTTTTATTAGAAGGGGTTCCCGGTTTAGCAAAAACAACCGCAGTAAATATACTTGCAAAAACATTAGATTCCTCTTTCCGTCGAATCCAGTTTACGCCAGATTTATTGCCTGCGGATTTGATAGGAACATTGGTCTACAATCCCAAGACAGGTGAGTTCACCACCAAAAAGGGTCCTGTATTTGGGAACATCATTTTAGCAGATGAAATAAACCGTGCCCCTGCAAAGGTGCAGAGTGCCTTGTTGGAAGCCATGCAAGAGCGGCAGGTAACAATCGGGGATAATACTTATAAATTAGAAGAACCATTTATGGTGCTTGCAACACAGAACCCTATTGAGCAAGAAGGGACTTATCCCCTTCCTGAGGCTCAAGTTGACCGTTTTATGTTGAAGTTAAAAATCACCTATCCGAACCGAAATGAAGAGAAAGCCATTCTGGAACGGATTGATTTACTTCATCAACCGACAGTATCTGTAATACTTTCTAAACAGCATATCCTCGAAATGCGTGAGGTGGTAAACCAGATTTATGTAGATGAAAAGATAAAAAATTATATTGTAGATATTGTCCATGCAACCCGTAATCCTGACTTGTTTGGTCTGAAAATAAACCATTTAATTGAATATGGTGCTTCTCCGCGTGCCTCATTGTATCTTCAGCAGACAGCAAGGGCGTGTGCCTTCCTACAAGGTGAGGGAAATGTTTTTCCACATGATATTAAAACAATGGCTCTTGATGTGTTGCGACACAGAATAAAAGTCTCCTACGAAGCAGAAGCAGAAAATATCACGAGTGAGGATGTTATCCAAAAAATTCTTGACCATGTCCCTGTTCCATAAGTAGAAAGGTTTCTAAAATAATATGTTAACTGCTGACATGTTAGCCAAAGTCCGACGAATTCAGATTCGGACTACAAAATTAGTGAATGATATACTTGTTGGACGCTATGAAAGTGTTTTCCGTGGGCAGGGTGTAGAGTTTAAAGAAGTGCGAGAATATGTGCCCGGCGATGACATTCGGAACATTGATTGGAATGTCACAGCAAGAACAGGTAACCCTTATGTAAAGGTGTTAACGGAAGAAAGGGAACTGACCATAATGCTTGTGGTAGATGCAAGTGGTTCTCAGAGGTTTGGTTCAGTGCAGCAATTCAAATTAGAATTATCCGCTGAGGTATGTGCTGTTCTCGCATTTGCAGCAATTCAAAATAACGATAGAGTAGGATTAATCGTTTTTACTGATGATGTGGAATTGTTTTTACCTCCACGAAAAGGACGAAAACATGGGTTGAGAGTTATTCGTGAAGTGCTATACCACGAGCCTCGAAGTAAAATGACTAACATAAGTAAATCACTGGAATTTCTAACCAAAATCTTAAAACGCAAGTCAGTAATTTTTATTTTGTCTGATTTTAATGATACCCACTATGAAAAGGCAATGAGGGTTCTTGCACGCAGGCATGATGTAATTGCCTGCATGATAACAGACCCAAGAGAATTATCCTTACCTGAGGTAGGACTTATTACTATTGCCGATGCAGAAACAGGTAAGGAGATTATTATTAATACAGGAAATCATACATTAAGAGAACAATATTCAAATCAAGCAAAGACTGAATTTGAAAGGAAGAAGAAGACTTTACATCAGTCAGGTGCAGAGTTTTTAGACCTTAGAACAGATAAACCTTATATAGACGAGTTATATCGTTTTTTCCGTGCACGCGAACGGAGATTAGGTCATTAAACATGTGAACACAAAATTTTGGTGACAAATCTATATGGTCTTAAATATCATTTTAAATATATGTATGTTTGCAGTGTCTGCGGGAAATGTGAACCTTGAACTAAATTGTCCTTATATTCCCTGGTTCCGTTCCGCAGAGTATACCATTAAAACTGATTCTGAAGACTTGAAAAATTGCCCTGAATGGAAAAATCTACATGAAGATATTGAAATTGTAGAAAAACCAATACAAACTGAAAACCAAAAAGGGTGTATCAAAAAGGTTATCATTGACCCATTAAAATCAGGTAATTTCCTGATTCCTTCTGCAATAATGAAAGGCGAAGACGGAAAAACATGGAAAACCTCTGCCTTTGTCCTGAAGGTTAGAGAACCGACAGAGGAAGAACTCAAAGAGATTCAGAATGTCGCAGATATAATCAAACCCGAAATGAAAAAGCCTCTTACTAACCAGTTGCTAATTGGTTTGATTGTTATAGGTGTTTTATTAATAATTATTGGACTGGTTTACTATTTGAGGAAACATTTTGCCAGAGGACCACTTGTTCCAGAGATTGTAGAACTACCCTGGGATAAGGCTTTTAGAAGGTTGAGAGACTTGAAATCAAAGGATTTCCCATCACAAGGCATGTATGAGCAATATTATGTTCAATTGACATGGATACTTCGTTACTATATTGAAGACAGGTTTAATATTCATGCACCGGAGCAGACCACGCCGGAGTTTATGGAGACAACAATGGAGAAGAAGGTCTTGACTCCTGAACAACAAAAATTCCTGTATTCTTTTTTGAACCATTGTGATAAAGTCAAGTTTGCCCAATTAATACCCACGCCAGAACAAATGGAGTCAGGGTTTAATTGGGTATGGAACTTTATTGAAGAAACGAAACAAACCTCAGTTCAAGGAGGAACGGAATCAGTGAAGGTAAATTAGTGCAATTATGACACCTATTTTACAAAATAAGGGAATGTTTTTTACTTATCCTTACTTCTTTCTCCTCTTATTGCCGTTCTTCATTCTTTTTCTATTGGAGATGAGAAAGGAAAGCACCTCATCAATAGTTTTCCCGTCAAATTCACTGCTATCGAGATGGGGCATGAACACTATAAATTGGCGAAAGTTAGCAGGACCATTATTGAGTTTCCTAGCTTTTGTATTGTTTATAATTGCTCTTGCAGGTCCTACTTATGGTGTAAGGCTGAACAAAGACCGTGCAAATGTGATTGATATTATGCTCTGCCTTGATATATCAGGGAGCATGAGTCAACAGGATTATGTATTGGATAGAAGTCAGAGAGACCGTTTATATGTTGCAAAAAGAGCAGCAAGACATTTCATAGAACATAGAAAAGAAAATAAATCAGCCCGATTTGGATTAGACCGTATCGGTTTAGTGCTCTATGCGGGTGTTGCATGGACACGATGTCCTCTAACATTGGATTACGAGGTTTTATTACAGGCACTGGACAGAACAGATTTTGCACCTCAAGAAAAAGATGGCACGGCTATCGGTTCTGCGATAGGACTTGCAGTCCGTCGTTTATCACAGAGTGAAGCAAAAAGTAAGGTAATTATCCTTTTAACTGATGGAATTAACAATCGAGGCGAAATATCGCCAGCAGACGCTGCAAATATAGCAAAGGAAAAAGGTATCAAGGTATACACAATCGGTGCAGGTTCAGCGGAGACAGGGCTTTCTATGACTGCTGGTGGAATAATTATTCAGAATCAACCGTTAGACGAAGCACTACTAAGAAAAATTGCCGAAGAAACAGGTGGAAAATATTTTCGAGCCACCGATACAGAAGGTCTCTTAAAAGCGTATGAAGAGATTAGCCAGTTAGAAGCCACAGAAGTAGATGTGGGCGATTTCTATGAATATAAGGAAATATTTTTACCTTATGTATTTATAGGCATGTTATTAATGTTAGGTTCGGTCTATGCGAGAAGAGTCCTATGGGACCCCTTGCCATGATAATAGGGAGTTAAAGATTTAATGTATTTTGCTTTTCAATGGAAATATTTGCCAATCTGGATGCTATCCACAATAATTATAATAGGATTACTCTTTTTCTCTCTGTTATGGTTAGAAAAAAGACGCACTCTTAGACTTAAAATGTTTGCTGACTATACATTAACAAGTCGTTTGATACAGGGAGTTAGACCATTTCTTAGAAAATTGACAATTATAAGTGTGTTGTTAGGGTTTCTTTTTTTAATATTGACCTTTGCACAACCGCACTGGGGTTCTGCCTGGGAAAAAACTCAAAAGTTAAGTAGAGATGTATTGCTGGTTATTGACACTTCCGAAAGCATGTTGGCAGGTGATTTACCTCCAAATCGCCTCGAAAGGGCAAGACAGAAAGCCTTTATATTGATGGACCGCTGTCCCGCTGACCGTTTTGGTATTATCGCCTTTGCAGGAGAGTCAGCATTAGTTTGCCCATTAACATTAGACCATGCCTATGCAAAGACAATTCTGCGTGCGTTAAATTCAGATATGTTAAGCAAGGAGGGAACAGACATTTCAGAGGCTCTCAACGAGGTAGAACGAGTTTTCAAGGAAGACATCGAAAAATCAGGAGGAGACGATAAATATGCCAGAGCCGTTATAATTATAAGTGATGGCGAAGACCTTTCTGCGGATGCAGAAAAAAAGGCAGAAAAACTCGGAGAGAATATCTCCTTTATTGTAGTTGGAATGGGAACACCTGAAGGTGCAGAAATAAAGTTCCCCGAATGGATGAAAAGATATGTGAAAACATCAAATATAGAATTGGTACACAAATCCGTGTTAGATGAAAAAAAATTAAAGGATATTGCATTGAAAGGAAAAGGATTTTACATAAGAACTACGATGGACGACGCCGATATTAATCTTATCCTGAATGAGTTGGAAAAAATAAGAATGCTCTATCAATCAGATGAATTAAGATACCAAAAAGTCAATAGGTATCGCTGGCCTCTATGTGCCGCATGTATATTTTTTGCAATGGAATCTATAATCTGGATAGTTCTATCTTCTAAAAAAAAGATAGGTGCTCAAACTGAAAATATTTAAGGTGAATATGTGTAAAAAGTCACAAAAGATAAAACCGAACGGAACAATTTATCTCATTTTCTTCGTTTTAATTATGGTATTAACAGAATCTATATGTTATGCGGATAATATTCAAAAGATCTGGAAACAGGCATACGATATGACGATGAAAGGTGAGTTTGAACAATCCTGGAAAATGTATGAGGAACTATTAATAAAAAATCCAAAGAATTATGATGTTGTTTTAGGAGCAGGATGTTTGAAGTATCTTCAAGCAGAAAAGAATATGGCAAATAAGCAGTTAGAAGACGCTAAAAAACTTATAAAAGACGCAGAACTACATTTTAATACAGCCATTCAAATTGCAAAAACACCTGATAAAAAATCTGCAAGCCTATTCAATAAAGGTAATTGTAGTCTATTGTTTGCAGATTTACAAAAGGACAATCCACAAACAATTGAAGAATGTATATCTTTATATAGAAATGCCATCCAGTATTATCGAGAATCGCTTGAAATAACCCCAGATTTTACTGAGGCAAAAAGGAATTTAGACCATGCCTCTTATGAACTCAAACAATTGCTTCGTCAAAAGTTGGAAAATCCTCAAAAAGATGAAAATAAACAAGATTCCCAACAAAATCAAGAGCAAAAACTATCTACTATGTTCGTAGAAACAAAAACAGATATTCCAGATGCAAATGTCCATGTTTTGGAAGAACAGCCCAATGTTGTAGAGTTGAAGAAAGGTAATTGATAATATGAAACAGACAAAACTACATATTTACCACAAAATTATAAGGTTTGCTAATCTGTTTTTTATTATTCTTTATGTATCCACTATGGCTGCTGCAGATAATAATGTCCCACCACTTCTCGCAAAACCTGATGATAAAAAGGAAACACAAAAACCTATTAATGCTGAAGTCGTGGCTGTGAAAATGAAAGACACGACCGCTTCAAATAATGAAGGCTCTAAAAATCAAACCAATGACTCAGGAATGTTGCAGGGGAATAGTGCAATATCCTTTATCGTAAAAAATTTAGGTATAAAAGACTATGATGTGGTTTATAATGATAAAAAAACTTTACCAATGGATAGTCCCGTAGAATTATACTTTCCTATTAAAGAAGGGTTAGACTTCTATGTCCTGCCACAAGAAGTTACCTCGCCAGATGTGTTAACTTTAAATACGCGTGTCCAGATTGCAGAAGGAGATAAAAAAGTTAATGCAATCAAAGCGATTGCAAAAGCAAGAATGAATGAGCCATTGGTATATAAGGGGATACAGACGAATGGAGATAGTTATATAATTGTATTAACATTAAATAGTGAAGGAGATGACCAACAACAGAGTGGTCAGCAGGATAAAAAAGATGAACAGGATAAGAAAGATGAACAGCAAAATAATAATGAACAGGACAAGCAAAATTTAGAGGAAGAGAAGCAAGAACAAGCCGAACAGAAAAAAGATGATAAGGAAAATAAGGAAGGTGAGAATCAGCAGACTAAGATAATACTCGAATCTCTGGATGAGATGGACCAAAAAGAACAAAAAGAAATGTTAAACGATAGAGAACGAATTATGTTGCCTGACAAATGGTGGTAATATGAATTTGAAGTTTATTAAAAATAAAAATAGTTTCATAAAAAATGGAAAGTTATCTAACCATCCATTATTATTTTTATTTTTGCTGAGTTCCATTTGTCTGGGAGATAATTCTCCTATTCAAATTCAGGTAGAACCTTCCGAAGTCGGAGTAGGAGATACCTTTGAAATAATAGTTAATGTGCAGGGTTCAAATACAGGCGAGCCCGTTTTTAATCCTTCTGATGGTGTCCAGATTATACCTCAGCCATTTTATTCGGGAACGAGTACACAAATGCAATTCGGACCCGGTCAATCTCGTATTATTACAACCAAAGAACGACACTATCGTGGGTCCGCCATAAAAGAAGGGGTATGGACAATTACTGCAAGTGCGGATGTAGATGGGAAACAATATGTATCCCCGGAAGCAAGAATCAAGGTAAGTGCTACTTCACCATCTCCTTCTCCGCAGGCTGCACCGCAAACTCCATCTACACCTCAGCGTCAACCACAAAATCCCTTTGGACGGAGAGGACCATCCACCTCTTCTGGACAGCGTGCAACTAATGCACAACTTGACAAAATTTTGATAGTAGAAAGTGAATTATCCAAAAAGATTGTTTATCAAGGAGAGGTATTAGCATTAACATTTCGGGCAAAAATCCTTGATTCTCCTCAATTCTCTCTACAAACATCCAGTCTCCCCGATTTGCCCAATTTAGACAATTTTTATATGGGTAAGATTCAGCAGAACAATCGTATTGAAAATACCTCCGATGGTGCTTACCGCCTTATAGAACTTATTGTCCCTGTTTGTCCAAAGAGTGTAGGCACTTTAACCGTAGGTTCCTGGGATTGGAGCAACACTTATGTTAAGTATTACAACAATTGGGGTTGGCCTGATTTGTATCAGATTAGTAAAAGTTCAAAGCCCCTGAATTTAGAAGTGCGAGCCCTTCCACCTTCGCCGGATAACTACTACGGAGCAATTGGTAAATATACCTTAACATCAAATTTATCCCAAACTGAAGTAAATGTTGGAACACCAATTTATTTATCCATGACCATTCGAGGTTCAGGCTATCCAGAATTTGTGAGAGCACCAGCAAAACCATCTTTTGACTGGGCTTATGTTTCAGACCCGGAGATAATTTCAGGCAATTTAGAGACATGGGACAATATTGAGAAGACGATTCGTTTTTCCATCACTCCCATAAAACCGGGGAATTATCAAGTTCCCTCAATACTGTATACTTACTTTAATCCCCAGATAGGTCAATATGCAACACTTCGAACAGATACCTTCCCAATAAAAGTCACAGGTGACGCTAAGGAGATAGATAACCTGATAACCGCAGGAGGAACACCGCGTATAGAAACAAAAAGTGTGGAACTAACCAGTAATGATTTATTACCTCTGGTTACAGAAGGTATTTATTTAAAACCTGTTAGTCCATATCGCAAAGGTGCTATTTTTGCAATGTTTATACTTCCGCCTTTCTTGTCTTTGCTTTCAATCGGCTTTGGTTTAAGAAAAGAGTATCTTCAAAATAATCCTATGTATCGTCGTAAAATATTCGCTTATGCAAATGCAGTAGAAAAGTTTAACGGACTCAAAGCAGGAGGTAATATCGCAAATGCCGTAGAACAGGCACTAAAACAATATATCGGTGATGTAATTGGTATTCATAATACATCAGGACTAACCACTGATGATGTAGAAAACCTGATGAAAGATAAAAATATAGACAGGGAACTTGTCAAAAAAGTAGGTAAAATACTTAAAACATGTGAACGAATACGGTATAGCGGTGAAAAAATTTCAACCGTAGATGAAAAGGGACTTGAAGAAGGTTTCTATTCCCTTATAGAAGAATTAAGGAAGATATTTAAGTAATATGATTATAAGGTGCTTCTACATATTATTGTATATAAGCATGACCGGGAGTATTTACGACCAGTCCTTTATGGAAGGCAACGATGCTTATTATAAAAATGACTTTTCAACTGCAATATTAAAATATGAAAAGTTGATAGAGTCAGGTATTGAGAATCCTGCACTGTTTTATAATCTGGGAAACGCATATTATCATTCAGGAAATAAAGGGTTAGCAATCGCTAATTATGAGCGAGCTCTCGACTTAAACCCATCTTTTAAGATGGCTAAAGATAACCTCAACAAAGTATTGAATGAAACAAAGAGAAATCTGGCAATACCAGATGAATCGCTGTGGTGGAAATATCTGTTTATCTGGCACTATGGATTAAGTTCCCAATGGACATGGAGTATATGCCTTATATTCTGGATTACAGGATGGGTTTTATTTGCTTTTCTAATGTGGGTTAAAAAGGAAGTTAAAAAATACTTTTTTGTATTAGGTTCAATATGTTTGTTTGTAAGCATTGTTTTCTTTACTTCCGGGATTATTAAAAAAATGACACCTCCGTTAGGGGTTATTATTGTTTCGGAGAGTCCTGTCCGTATTGCACCTTCCGATAATAGTCCATCAAGATTTGAGTTGTTCGAAGGAGACAGAGTTCGTGTAGAGCGTGAAGATAACGGCTGGGCATTAATCCTAACGGTGGATAAAGAACGGGGGTGGGTAAAGGGTAATGAGATTCTTATCTGGAAGCCACCTTATCGAAAAGTTGAACTAAACCACATAAATAATAAGAAAGAAAGTTAGTGCAAAATTTTGTCGAAGTATTACAAAGTCTGTCATCTTTTCCTCATGATAGAATTTCAAAAGAGCAATTTCTGTCCTGTGCAAAAAAATTCCATCAACAGCGTTGGGAAGAAATTTATCAGAATCACCGCGAAGGATATTCAGGTAGACAGATATTAAAACAATTAACTGAAACTTCGGATATTATGATGGAGGGTGTCCTCCTTTATGCAATATATGATACAGGGGTTAATAAAAAAGTTTTAGATAACATCGCCTTATGTGCTCTGGGAGGTTATGGACGGAGAGAATTATCGCCATACTCAGATTACGATTTATGTTTTCTACATGATATAAAAATGGAACATTCTATCATAGAACCTTTGATACAAAACTTTACAACAATGCTCTGGGATTTGGGTCTTCAAGTTGGTATTTCTATATACACTGTCTCCGAAGCCATTAATCTTGTTGAAGAAGACCCCAAAACATTCACCTCCTATCTGCATATTCGAAATATTATCGGACAACCTAATTTGGCTGAACAACTCAAAGAAGGCTTAAAAGGGATATCTCAAAATGCTCGCTCAAAAGTATTCGATATAATATTCCAACGATTAGACACTACATTTTCACAATCAGGAAAAGACTTATTTTCTTATGAACCTGACATCAAAGAAAATGTGGGAGGACTAAGGGATTATCATGCTACTTTATGGATATTAGGTTTAGACAATAAACCCGTTTCAAACCTTGAAGATATAGGTAAAAGTGGTTATCTCGAAAACACAGATTACCTTTCTCTTACAGAGAGTCTTGATTTCCTCTGGAAAATAAGGAATGAACTACATTTTGTAAAAAGTAAGGCATGGGATTTGTTAACAGTAGAGATGCAATACCATGTAGCACAGACATTCAATTATGGTGGATTACCTGAGGAATCCATAGGAAGATTTATGGAAGACTTCTATTCCTCAGCAAATCGGATTCATTGGCTTTTTGAATATATGTTGCGGAAAGCAGAACAGAAATATTTCCCGCGAAGTGCCTACGAACTTCCTGCTACAAATTTAGATGAGAAATCAAACTATATCATTTATAATGGCTATTTATCCCTTACCGTAGACGACCCAAATTGGTTTATCGAAAATCCTGTCCGAATTATGGAGTTGTTCTGGGAAGTGTCTCGTAGAAAAATCCAGTTAGGATATACCCTACAACACTGGGTCCAACAAGGTTTACAGTTAATTAATGATAGTTTTCGAGTTAACGAGGTAGTAAGCAAGTATTTTATGGCTATTTGCGGTAAACCTTTCTCTGCCGGTTTTACCTTTCGTGAGATGGAAAAGGTTGGGGTCTTATCGCAATACCTACCTGAATTTGCTGCTATACAGGGTATTATCCGATATAAAGACTTCCATAGTTATCCTGTAAACGAGCATATATTAAGGGCTTTAGAATCATTAGAAATTATACCCCGTTTGTCAGGAACCGTTGGCGATATATTTAAAAAAGTTTTGAAAGAAATTGAAGACCCGCAGTTTTTGGTTTTGTCTATTTTACTCCATGACCTTGGAAAAGTAGAAGGTGAAAGTCACATTGAGGCAGGAGTGCAAATAGCCAGAACAATTTGCGACCGATTAGGGCTGGGAGAAGAAGATTCCGAACATGTCGCCTTTCTTGTTGGCAATCACCAACTTATGGTAAATGTAGCATTATATAGAGATATTGACGATGTAGAGATTGTTCAGGCTTTTTCTTCCACAGTGCAAACAGAGAATCACCTTAAAGAATTATTAATTATCAGTTTTGCTGACTTATATGCAGTCGGTCCCAATATCTGGAATGAATGGAAAGGTTCACTCCTTGTTAATTTGTATTTTAAGACACTTCGCACATTGAAGAAAGAAGTTTCAAAAGATTTATCTGAGGAAGAATTCCTTACACAAAAAATAGAGCGGATTCTTGAAAAAACGCCAAATAAAACATGTGCTGATTTAGAATTTCACCTAAATTCAATGGGCTCAGGCTATCTGGACGCCTTTACACCAGAGGAAGTGGTTATTCATCTGGATTGTTTGGAAGAGGCTATGAACAATCAACTGGCTATCCGTTGCTGGTCAAACGAATCTATTGGAATGAGCCATCTGGTTGTATCTACCAGGGACAAGCAGGGTTTGTTTGCACAGATTGCTGGATGTTTTGCTTCACAACTTATAGATATTTATAATGCTTCCCTGTATACACGAGAAGATAATTGGGTTGTAGATTGTTTTCTCGTGAGAGACGCACCACAATATAGACCATTAACTGAAGGACAAATTATCGCTCTGGAAAAAACTCTGAAGACAGTTATACTCGAAGGAAAAGATGTTCAAGTGCTCGTGGATAAAACGAAAACAAAATTATTTGCCCTAAAAAAGTCACTTGTGCCTGTGCAAACCTATATTCGTTTTGATAACGAGTCTTCTGCACTCCATACCGTTATAGATATTGAAACCGGTGACCGAACAGGACTTCTATATGATATGGCTTCGGCTTTTTCCATTATGGGACTAAATATATTTAAAGCACGCATTAATACAGGAGCCTATCGGGTCCGGGATTCTTTTTATATTCAGTTCCATGGTGGTAAAATAACACATAGAATTTTACAATCGGCTATTCGAGCAGGATTATTAGAATCAATAGATTTACCTACTATAAAAAAGGAGTAAAAAATGAAAAATCAAATGAAAAAATTCGCAACTATTAAAACTATCATCCTTATGCTATTTTTTATTGCAACTACAGCCTACGCGGATATTCTTGAAGAAATAGAAGGTAAGTTTATAGAAATTCATGAAAAGGTGGGTCGTTCCGTGGTAAACATTGAACGAGAATCACAAATCAGTGCGGCGGCAGTAGATAGAGAAGAATTATTTAAACAATTTGGACTTCCCGTTCCTCAGGAAAAAGAGCCTGCACCAGAACCGCTTAAAGAGCGTATGCAAAAAGTAACAGGAACAGGTTCGGGCTTTATATATTCTAATGACGGTTATATTATTACAAATAACCATGTAGTAGAAGACGCAGATAAAATAACAGTCAAAACCTTTTCAGGTAAAAAGTATCCTGCAAAAGTCATCGGAGCAGATTCAGAATCTGACCTTGCCGTTGTTAAAATTGAACCAGAAGAAGAACTGACCCCTGTAATACTGGGAGATTCAGACCTGTTGAAGGTGGGACAATTTGTCGCCGCAATTGGTAGTGCCCGCGGCTTAGAAGGGTCTGTTTCCTTTGGACATATCAGCGCATTAGGTAGAGAAAATTTAAGAGAATTACAACTTCAAGGCCTCACATTCCAACACTTAATCCAGACAGATGCCGCAATTAATCTCGGAAACAGTGGCGGACCATTAACAAACATAAGAGGTGAAGTAATAGGTATAAATGTGGCACTTATGCTAGGTGCAAATAGAATCGGCTTTGCAATACCAATAAACACCGTAAAACAGGTTATTCCTCAATTAATACAATCAGGTAAAGTTATACGCGGCTACCTCGGTGTGGCTGTCTCTGACGCAGAACGATATTACAAATCACTAAATATGCCAACAAGTGCTGGTGCCTTCGTAAAAAGAGTCCAGGAAGGGACCCCCGCTGAAAAAGCGGGCATGCAGGTTTATGATGTAATCTTGAAAATCAACGAGCACGAGATTCAAAACGCTCAGGACCTGGTAAATACAGTCTCTTCTTATATGCCTGGAACTACTATAACAGCAGAAATATGGAGAGAAGAAAACAAAATCACATTACCAGTTGTATTAGGTGAAAGAAATTTACAGACAACCCAACAAGTTGTTCCAAAAAAGACTTTTTTCGGCATGACTTTTGTTGATTTGAATAACAAAAATCGTGAGAAATGGGACATCGGAGAAGAATATCAGGGTGTGTTAATCGAGTCCATTGAACCCGGAAGCCCAGCAGAAGAAGCAGGATTAATTCCTGGCGATGTTATCTTAGAAATCCAGAGAAAAGCAGTGAAATCAGTAGAAGATTTAACCTCATTTCTCTCAGAATTGGAAGATACAGAAAAACCTCTCATTATCCGCTATGTCCGAGGAACCGAAGAACCCGATATTACCGCCATTGATATAGCAAATCAATAAATTAAACCCTTATAGAGGAATAGATAATTTGTGAAGTTCGGCGGTCAACTGGATTAGGTATAGATAGTTTGGCTGAGGTATTAAAACCATTTATAGCGCAAGTTAATCGTAAGAACATCAATAGTTGTGTAAATCGTCATGGGATAATAAAGGAGGAGAGGCAGCAGAAAGGGATTTTTGTGTTTTCTTTTGATTTGCGTAGCATAGACATTCTTGTCTGTTCTTTTTGTGGTTTTAATCCCAAATATATTACTGCATACTATCGGATTCATCATTACTAAAAATAGTATGTTCAAAACAATTGCATTTTGTAGGGGGCTGTCTAAAAAGTCCTTTTTTGTTAAATTTGTGCGAAAATGAGTGATTATTTATTGTTAATTTATGATTGCTTATTGCTGTATATATTTGTTTTCGCAATGGCAAAATTGGCTCAAATTGACTTTTTAGACAGCCCCCAATAGATGATACCACAGAGGCATTGTTTGTTTACGGAGGTATCAGTTTTAAGGTGTATCGCCTTATGCCCACTATGAAGGAAGGTATCGGTTGTTTACGGGGTATGGTTTTTGGAGCGTATGCAATACGCCCCTACATTTCCAGGACTTTTAGATAGACACAAAAACTATCAGATGTAGATAGGTTGTAAATTTTAAAGACACAGACAGGAATGTCTATGCTACCGGAAGAGTATAGAACCAAATGTCGTGGTTATATATGTTGCAGATTTTCCTATTGGCAAACTTGGCGTCTTATCGGGCTACACTGGTGGTAAATTCT
>DAOOVZ010000018.1:0-27071 GCA_035370665.1 Candidatus Hydrogenedens sp. | reverse complement strand
GCACAATGCGACTGGGTGCGTATCTTTGCGAACTGCAACCGAATACACTTGCATACAAGGCTTATGGGCAACAGACTATCTACGAACGGCATCGCCATCGATACGAATTTAACAATGCGTATCGTGAAAGTTTCGAGAAACAAGCAAATGGAGTCATTAGTGGCATACATCGTAGAAAATTAATAGACATGGAAGAAGAATTGGTAGAGATAATAGAACTTAAACAAGACATACATCCATGGTTCTGCGCCTGTCAATTCCATCCCGAATTTAAGAGCACACCCATGAAACCTCAACCCTTGTTCTGTAGTTTTATTCAAGCCACTCTGGAATACAAAAAAATGCAATGAACAACATTGAACCTACCCCTGAAACAATCGCATGGATTTGTAAAAATGCCGAACAGGCATGGCAGGAAGGAGACCCCAAAAAACTACAATTCTGGGAAGACCAGAAAAAAGAATTTCAGAAAAAATGTTATCAGCGAATAGAAAGTCTAACAAAACAAATAACCTTTTTACAGAAGCAACAAGAACTTTTGATACAAAAAGTCAAAAATGGAGAATACACTCCCGAGGAAGCGAATCAGATTAATCGCCAGATTTATGAGCACAGAGAAGAAATACAGAAACAGATACAATTTTATAGACAACTGATACAATACCCAACTGAGTCTGGTCAAAATCTTGATAGTCAGAATAAAAATTCTCAATCAACTCCGTCTATAGAATCCGAGCCCCGTTTCCAGACAGTATTACCTCTACACCAATACATATACAAAGTGGTTAAAACGGTCTTACATGCTGTGTTTTTAAGCAATGCGGGTCAAATTGCTTTATGCTCTGTCATACTTATAGTATCGGTATATTTTACCTGGACATGGAACACAAAGAACCAGAGCCCCCGATTTGAGGCTATTAGCACAGAGTCAGGAGACATACCCCTTATTAGATTTTCCAATCACGGAATGATAAACGCAAAACTATACTTGAACCACATAGACAAATGGGAATTTGCTCCTTATATCTATTCAGTCGAGTGTTTAATCGTAGAGCCTTCATCATTAAATAAAAAGGCAATTGAAATCCCGGTAAATTGCCTTTTTATGAATGATGAAATCCGCTCCCCAATGCCTTCCACATATATAGAAGTTACACCCGGTTCCGAAAAAAGTTTTGGCATTGATACCACCTGTATTAAGCAGACTTTCCCGCAGGTCACAAAATTAATTCTTTATGTGCGCACTTTCTATTTTCATAAGGAAGTATTTAAGATAGACCTTACCCTTCCCACCATTTCCACAACTCTATAATTCACATCAGAACCCAGATAAAAAAATAATAAATAATTAAAGTAGAGGAAAATTAAATCTTTTGATGGTTTTGTTTTTTTATTAAGTGTATTAATGAGTATAATAGATAATGTTATTGCTAAAAAGAGAAGTGTGAAAAAATGTCATGGATAAAGTGAAACTAAGAAATTAAAAAAGTAAGGTAAAGAAGTTGAAAAGAATTACATTACAATTGATTATGGAGTATCTGGAACGGTTTGGCTGGAAGAATTATGATGTAGTGGACCAGCCTTCCGAAAGGGAAGGGATTATTTATACAGGCTGGCGTGCTTCGGAACAGAGTCCTGTTTACATGGTAAGCATTGACCCAATGATTGAAAAAAGATGTATATCTTTTCGCACGCAAAGTCTGGTTCAAGCACCTCAAAGTAAAGTTTCCGAAAAGATATTGTTTCATTTACTTATGACATTGGAGTGGATAAATTACCGTATTATTGTAGGTAAGTTTTCTTATGAGCCGTTTCAAGGTGAAGTGCATTTTTCTATAGACCTCCCAATTGATGAAAATACAATTTCTTATGCTCAGTTCGTTCATTCTTTAGGACTAGTGGTAGAGATAGTAGAAACTTATACCCCTTTGATTAAACAGGTTCGCGAAGGGAACATGACCGCTGAACAATTTATAGAAAGCGATTTAAAGGGCGAAATGTTTCTAGAAAAGAGAATGGTTAGTGAAGAATTAAAGAAACTATTGGAAGCATTGGGACGAATTTCCTTGAATTAAGTCTAATTTCGTGTTTCTTATTATCAAACTTTTTATAAAGCAATTCTTTTTGCTGTGTATAGTAAAAAATTAAGCGAAAGATTTCTCGCTTTGCTCAAAATAACAGAATTAGGTTAGAAATAACATGAGGAGGTATTTTTTTTAATAGCAAAGAAGGACAATTGTAAAAATAGCAAGAAGTTCTATTGTTATATATTTATTCTAGTTATTTTAAACCGGTGTTTTGCCCACTTTTATAATTTCTACTTTTCCCCTTGTTATCTTACAACTCTTTTTGTCATTTCGAGTAGAGCGAGAAATCTTAAAATCAATCTTAATTCCAAATTTTTAAATTTTTGAATATATGGTTGTAATTTTCTAGTATTTTTAGTAAACGGTTATGATATTGCTTATGTGTTAAGCGATACAAATGCTTGAAAATCTTGAACTATATGAAATATAATGAAATTTGTATTTTCCTCTCTTTGTTATCTAATAGATTTTACCGTTGAAAATAAGCAATGGAGTTTTTATTATGGCTATTTCCCATCCGAACGAAGATAAAGGTAATCATTTTAGGTCGCTTTTTGCAAAGTATGTTGGCCGCTCGCAGAACACTTATACCCCGTCCCAACTTGTAGTTGAAAAGGCACAAGGGGTTTATCTCTGGTCTGTAGATGGGCGTAGGTTAGTAGATTTTACTTCGGGTGTGTTGGTTAGCAATCTCGGATATGCCCATCCCAAATTTGAGGCAAAGTTCAAGGACTATTATGGACAACTACCGAGAAATATATACAACATGACTTCTCCTGTGCAGATAGAAGCCTCGCGTCGATTGGTAGAGAGTTTTGGCTATCCTAAAGCACAAAAGATACTCTGGGCGGCAAGTGGTTCGGAAGGGGTTCAGAAGGCGATGTGGACAGCATTGGCACTGCACCGAGAGCGGAACATAATTGTTGCTACTCGATATGGCTTTCATGGGAAGAAAGGATTGGCTGCGGATGTAAGCGGAGATAAAAGTTCAAATCCAAATGTTCGTTTTATTTCGTTTCCTATGGGTGAAGACTATGGCAGAGATTATTATGAGCGGGAATTACAGCGACTATGGGATAAACATACGGGAAAGATTGCATTACTTATCACTGAGCCATATTTAGGGTCAAGGGGCTCATATCATCCTCCAAAATGGTACCATCAATTATTACAGCAATGGTGCAACGAGCATGAGATTACATTTATCTTTGATGAAGTCCAGGCATGTTTTGGACGAACAGGGAATATGTATGCCTTCCAGACCTACGGAGTAGAACCCGACTTGGTGGTATTAGGAAAAGGAATGGCAAATGGTGAACCTGCGTCTGCCGTGGTTGGAAGGGAAGATTTGATTGAATCGTTAGATTATGGTGAAGCCTCAGATACTTTTAGTGGTGGCACCTCAGCGTGCTGTGCTGTTTGTGCGACAATAGATGTTTTTGAAGAGGATAAAATTGTTGAACATGTAAGAAAGGTAGAAGGGATTTTGCAAGAGATATTGCTAAAATTAAAAGAGCAATTTTCATTCATTATTGAGGTTCGAGGAGAGGGAATGGTGTATGGGCTAGATTGTTCAAGCAATGAAATAGCCAACAGGTGTGTTCTGGAAGCCTACTACGGAACGGGAAATGAAGGAGTGCATATTATGGGACCGTTAGCGAAGAAGGTGCTAAGAGTCAGTCCACCACTTATTATTACAGAAGAAGAAATAAGACATGCTTACGAAATATTAATATCGGCATGGAGCCGGATTTGATAGGATATTTTAAAGTTGGATAGTTTAGAAAAAGCACTATTAGATTTAATGTTACAGGTTGCAAATTTTACAGAAAAAATTGCCTCTTGTAAGATTAAACATGTTCAGACGAAACAGGATTACTCGCCTGTAACACTTGCAGATTATGGCGCTCAAATAATTATCAGCTGCTGGTTGAGTAAAAATTTTAAGAACGAACCACTTATTGCAGAAGAGTCATCAAAGTCTCTGGACTCAAATGAAAATGGTTTTGTTGATGAACTAACAGAATCTTTGCAGACATTTTTAGGTCCATTGAGCAAAAATCAAATCAGCGATTATCTCGATTTCAATTCATCCGCCGCAGGAGCAAATTCCTTTTGGGTATTAGACCCATTAGATGGGACAAAAGGATTTTTACGCGGAGGTCAGTATGCAATATCTCTGGGACATATAGATAATGGGATGGTTGATATAGGTATTCTGGCATGTCCAAGGCTTTCTCTTCCGCGTATGACGAACAGAGACACTCCTGGGATTTTCTTTTATGCTCAGAAGGGACAGGGTTCCCGGATGAAATCGTTCGATACCATCTCTGACCTTGTTCCAATACATGTCTCAGAAAGTAGAAAATCCACAGAGGCACGGCTTTTGCGTTCCTTTGAATCAAAGCATACTGACATAGAAAAGACAGAACAATTTTTAAGTAAGTTAGGAATTACGCAAATGATTCCTGTGGATAGTCAGGTCAAGTATGGTTTATTGGCGTGTGGAGAGGGAGAACTTATACTTAGATTTCCGCCAGTAGATAATCCAGATTATCGGGAAAAGATATGGGACCATGCAGGAGGTGTTGTAGTTCTACAGGAAGCAGGTGGAAGGATAACAGATATTTATGGTAAAGCGTTTCAATATAAACCAGAGCCGTTATTAAAAGATTCCATCGGTGTATTTGCATCGAACGGTTTCTTGCACGAATTAGGATTAAAAGCGTTAAAAGAAATTTTGAGTAAGCCAAAGGAAAGGTAGAATATGAAAATAGCAGTGGTCGGAGCAGGAATCGCAGGTTTGGTCTCTGCCTACATGCTTTCTTCAAAACACAAAGTTTATATATACGAAAAAAGCAATCGTCCCGGTGGCGGTATTTTCTCAATAAAATATAAAGAAGAAAATCGGGAATGTTTTATAGATTTGGGCTTTACCATTTATACCCGGGCACACTATCCAAATCTGGTTAACCTGTTAGATAAACTGCATATCCGCGACCAGGAAGTCCCAAAACAAATTGTGTTCAATTATCCGCATGGAAAATTATGTTGGCAACTTGGAGATAACACACAGACCTTTCCATCTGCAACTGCATATTTGAAACCCATTAACTATAAAATTTCTGCTGCCTGGCGAAGATTAAAAAAGCAATGGAAGACTTTCCTGGATAAAAGAGACATAAAAACTTCCTTATCTGAATATCTTGCAGAAGAGAAAATCCCTATAGAAATTCAGACTCGATTTATTTTACCATTAATACAGTCCTTCTGGACAGGTTTGAGAAGTAATTTAAAAGAAATGCCTGCCTATTATTTCTTTTTATTTTTGGATAATATAGGCTTGTTGGAAGATGATGAAAATGCTAGATGGCGAACGGTTCGAGGTGGTTCATTTAGAATTGTAAGCCAAATTGTTTCTGGTCTGATTAATCCTATCCGTTTTCAGACAGAGATAACTAAGGTATATCGGCACCCCGATTATGTGGAAATAACAACACAAACAGGAGAAAAGGAAACCTTTGATGCAGTGATTATTACTATTCCTGCTGATGCTGCTCTGAAGATATTAACAAAACCAACACCCTCAGAAGAACAAATCCTGTCTTCTTTTGGATATGAAGAATTTAATATTATTGTTCACTACGATGAACGATTTGTTCAGGTGCCGATTAAGGAGCCCTCTTCATGGTATATTCAGGTGAGTGAATCACCTGCGAAAATCCCACCAGTTGTTACATGGTATTTAAATCACCTACAACAACTGCCAATAAAAACAAAAATATTCCTTACCTTTGCTCCCGGCGAAAATAATGTTCCCAAAGATAAAACAATGTTTGTGTTCCGCAGAAAAGCCCCCAAACCTACCTGGAAAATGTTGAGCGTTCAGAAAAGATTTACAGAGATTAGCGGGATGAATAGAACCTATTATTGTGGTGACTATTGGGGCAAGGGCACAATTGAAGATTCACTTGAAAGTGCCTTGCAAGTTGTTCAAATGTTAAGCAAAGAGGAAAGACGCATCTAATTTTTTAAGAAAGTTTCAGTTAATGTCTGCGTGTTTTAGGTTGGCGTATTTTCACATTGGGGTCTGTCAAAGGGTTATTTTGAGGCAATGGCATACTTCCTGGGTTTGCCGCTGAAGGCATATTATTGGTGCGTTCCTTCCACCACTTTGCCCACATTTCCGCATTAGGACCAAAATCCTTACCTGTTTTTTGCTTCAATATAGTAGCAATCTTTTGTGCCAGATATGAGTTGGCATTCATGACATCAATAGAAAAAGGTATAAATATTTCAAGTGGGTAATTACTTATTCTGTCCAATAGATATTCAAGCACTTTCTGAGAAACTGGAATTTCACCCATAAGGGCACGCCGAATCTGTTCCTCAGCAGAACTACCTCCATACTCAGAGATTGCACGAGCAGAAACCAGCGATACAGGAATAGAACTACTCTGTAATAGTTGAACCCATTGTTCCAATGGTACGGAATGTGGCATATTGGCAAGGGCTTGAACGCAAGTATATAACATGTCTTCTGAATCAGTTGTTTGTATCTCATTCCACAAAAAAGGAACAGATTTTTCCGACTTAATTCTTCCCAACGCATAAATAATTGCCCGTTTTTCTGTAATTTTTTGGTTCTTTTCCCGCAGAAAATTTATCAATGAATCCTCCAATTCTTCCTTTAATTCTGGAAGAAGTTGATTGAGTATAAATGCTTGTTCTGGTTCGCCTTCTGTAAGATACTCAATCATTTTATTAGCAAACATCTGAGAGTCATGAGCAGAAATTTTTTTACACAATAACAATCTTGCCTCATTAGACGGTAAGGTAAACACCTCTTCAAATTTAAAAGTGATATTTGAATTTCCAGTAGTGAGAAGTTGCTCTTTTAAGAAGGACTCAGATGTCCTGGGAACGACAGTTTGAAGGTTTTCATCTTTTAAAAGAAAATCAAAATTTACAGAAGGTGAATCCGAGTTAAAAGGATAAGATTCGAGAACAACAGATTGGTTTAGTTGTTGTATCCTTTCAATTGTTTGCCTAATAAAGGTAGATTGTATATCTGTTTCTAACGATACAGTGTTTGCCATTACATTTACATCATCTATTGGATTGCAAAAAATATTATCACTAAACGAACCAAAAATCATTAGCATAAAAAAGCAATGTAATGTGGATTTTTTCAATATTTTATATCTGTTTAAAATCAACATACTATTAAATTATATAACATTTAAGATATGTATTTTATCCTACTGTCCCCTGACAGTTATCTTTCAAATAGGTATATCTTCCATCTCAGGTCTACAATTACAGCACTGTTCTCTTCAAAAAAACACATATTACTTTTAAAACCTGAGGAGATAATGTGGTATAGAGAAGGCGGAAGTTTATATCTTATTAGTCCTTATTTTTGTTGTTTTTTATGGGTTTCTGGAAACGATTCAGGAAAGGTTATATGAACCCTTCTTGAAAAGTTTATGTAGAGATAACAAACAATAAAATATACTAATGATGCAATTGTCTCATAAGCCACTTTTGAAAGGACAAACTCATAATAATCTGGTGGAAACTTGACTATTGAAAATAATAGAGTTATTCCAAGAACAAGGGTACATAGGAATGTGATAAGGTATGCTTTTGTCAATAAAATAGCATTTTTCCATAGCGATAATATTGCCGCTCCTGCAAAAATACCGAATAAAATGACAATGGCACGTAGAATTGATTCCAGAACCATGAACAGCCATAAACCAGGTATATAGCCAAAATCAGGAGAAGCGTTCTGGTAATCATTAATTAGGTTGTAAATACCAACAAATGGAGCAAAGAAAATAAATGCTAAACATAATAGAAGGAAAAGCCCATTTACTCCAGGCTTTAGAACCTTTTTAATTTGTGATTCTGATTCATTATTGTTAGGTAAACTCATACTGATAACTTCCATCAACGCTATTTTAAGTATATTCTTTCAGAGTGCTATTTTCAAAATTAAAGGCATCCCTTAGTCGCTCTGCAAGCATTGTATTTCTGCGTATGGATTGAGTAGAGTGAAGTGCTTTTTCTATAGCGTTAGGAGAGCCGATAATAGTAACCATTTTTTTTGCTCGTGTTACAGCAGTATATAGGACATTCCGTTGCAAAAGGAGATAATGTTGTGGCAGCATGAGCAAAATCACAACAGGATATTCACTCCCCTGAGATTTGTGCACCGTAGCTGCATAAGCCAGACTAATCTGGTCCAACTGGTCGTAAGTATAAGTTACAGTATGTTGGGGTTCAAAAATTACTGTTATAATCCCTTCATCTTCATCAATCTCCTCAACAACACCTACATCACCATTAAATACATCTTTCTCATAATTGTTCTTTATCTGCATTACCTTATCACCGATACGGAAGGAGGTCTGCGGAACAGGTCGCCCATTAGAATTTAGGGCTTTTTGCAAACAATAATTTAAATGGTGCACCCCTGCATCTCCTCTTCGCAAAGGTGCAAGCACCTGAATATCCTTAACCGGGTTATATCCAAATCTTTTTGGAATTCGTTCTTGAATAATATGCAACAATGTTTGTAGTGCAGCCTGGCTTTCACCTCGACGAATAAAGAAGAAATCGCTATTATTAAATTCCGGGAACAAGCCCTGATTAATTCTGTGAGCATTCGTGATAATACCACTCTGGGCAGATTGGCGAAATATAGTTTTTAACCGTATCACAGGAAACACTTGACTTGCGATAAGGTCAAAGAGGACATTTCCCGGTCCCACAGAAGGAAGTTGGTCTACATCGCCAATAAGGACAATATGTGTGGTAGAAGACACGGCTCGAAGAAGGTTCAATAACAAAACCTGGTCAACCATAGAACTTTCATCAACGATGAGCAAATCACAAACTATAGGATTCTGCCCATTGCGGTTGGGCTCACCTGTCTGTGGATTAAATTCCAATAGGCGATGTATTGTGCTAGCAAAATGTCCTGTGACTATTTCCATCTGCTTCGCGGCTCTACCTGTCGGCGCTGCAAGAACAATTCGCACAGGATATTCCTTTAAAAAATATACAAGAGTTTTAATTAGAGTCGTTTTACCTGTGCCCGGTCCACCTGTAATAACTGTAATCTTTGAGGAAAAAATCTTTGCAAGTGCATTTTGCTGTTCCTCATTCAATTTGGGTAAGTCTGAATGTGCAGTGGATAGAAACTTTGATAAGGGTAAATTAGGTGGAAAGGTAGTTGGTGAATTATAAATCCGTTTCAGGTGCTTTACACATTCATTCTCTACAAAATAATGAAATGGTAGATATACTGCTTCTTTTTCATTACATGCCCTATTTGCACCACACATTTCTTCTAATACCGGTGCAATCTGCGATTCATCAAGTTTAAGTAACTCAGCCGCAGAATGAATCAATTCATCATAAGGTAGAAAGATATGTCCATCATTTTCTGCATCATGGAGGGCATAGCGGATTCCTGCTTCAATACGGCTGTGATGGTCAGGGGCTATCCCCAATTTCTTTGCGATACGGTCTGCTGTCTTAAACCCTATCCCCTGCACCTCAGAAGCAATTTGGAATGGGTCTTCCCGAAGGTAAGTCAAAACCTGTTTTCCATAATATTTATATAATTTTGTGGCTAAGCCAATGGGTATATTGTATTGCTGTAGAGATAGGAGTATTTCCATAAATTCCTGTTTCTCTTTCCATACCTTATGTATCTTTTGTGCCCGTTTCTTTCCTAATCCTGGAACATTGGCTAATCGTTCTGGGTCATGGTTCAATACATGCAAGGTATCCGGTCCTAATGCCTTTACAATTCGCTCTGCATAACCTGCTCTTATGCCAGGAATAGCCCCTGACGCAAGAAACTGGGCAATGGCTTCAGTTGACGACGGCTGTAATAATTCCATGTTTTCTGTATGAAACTGTGGACCAAACCGCGGGTGATTAACCCAATAGCCAGAGATACGCACCGTAGCACCCTGTGAAATAGGAAGCGATTTGCCTACAATTGTAATAAGATGACCCATATCACTGCGTCTCAATCGTGCAACAAAAAAACCATTAGAAGCATGCTCATAGACAATCTGTTCTATAAGTCCTTCAATTTTTTCCGGACCAAACTCTTTAGGTGTAAACGGAATTTCTAATGAATAAGGGTCCATATTTTATCTAGAATAAGTATATTCAAAATTTATGAAAAATTAAGTTATAAAAAATAAGAAACATAAAAAATAATAATTCAAATGGTAAGTAACTTTCCATGTATTAGTTAAATTGAGTAATTAAATAGTTTTCTGATTATATGCTTTTTATTAAAAGATATTATCTCTTTTACTTGATTTTTTGTAGAAAGATAAAACATATTTTATCATCTTGTAAAAGTATAAGGCACTTCTATTGTCAGAAAAAACTTAATAGTTAACTTTTGGCAAAACTTCTAACCTCCAAGAGGAACACTATCATAACGACGCAAATAAATAATATCAGTTGTGGCTCGTGGATGTTGGGTTAGAAGATACATAACTGCATGAGCCACATCCTCCGGTTGCATCCAGTTACTTTTATCCCTTTCTGGCATATTCTCCTCGCCAAGTCGAGTAATAACACCACCGGGACATATTGCATGGACGCGAATATTATATGGCTTCAGTTCCATTGCAAGCGTCTTAGTTAAGCCAATAACACCATGCTTTGCTGCACAATACGCTGATTGTTTAGGAATAGGTCGTAATCCTGAATTGCTGGAAATATTAATAATACTTCCACTATTTATTGCTATCATATATGGCAAAATACACTTTGAGACAATAAATGTGCCTGTGAGATTGACCTCTATTGTTTGCTTCCATTCTTCGAGGCTTAATTCTATAAAAGGCTTGAATCGTGCAAATCCTGCATTATTAATTAAAATATCCAATTGCCCCCATCTATGAATAATATTCTCCACACATTGCTTAATCTGTTCTAGGTTTGTCACATCTGCAGTTAGAGGTAAAGCCTCTACATGCAATTTGCTAATCTCATCTGCTGTCTCCTTGACCTCTGATTCTGTGCGTGCAAGCACAGCCACAGATACACCTGCCTGTGCCAGAGCCATAGAAATTGCCTTACCGATACCTCTACCGGCACCTGTAACTAACGCAATTTTCCCTTGTAATGACTGCATATATTTCCTTTTTTCGTTTTACGAATAAAGTAAATTATACTAAACGGATAAACTTTGTTTCTAAAAGATTAAACATTGCAAAGGACGAAAAGATGAAATCTCTTGTAAGAATAGGGGTATTTTGTTCCTTTATCTTCATTTTTTCTATCGAATTAGCATATACTAAAGAACTTGTGCTTGATTGCGAAACGGTGCAATGGGTGTTTGAAACACAACAAGGTCTTTTAACGGAATTAAGATATAAACAGCCGCAGATAGATAAATATATATTTGAACCTCCCTGCTCTCTCTGGGAATTAAGAGGAATTGGAGGCAAAATCTCTGCTAAAACTGATTCTACAATTTTCTCGTTTGTATCTGAGAAAGATATATGGCGATTTACCTGGAATGGGTCTACAACTAATAACGAGCATAATAAAATGCCATGGAAAGTTACATTGGATATTAAACCATCAGGAGACACATTGGAAATCTCCCTTTCCTGTAATTCTTCTATATTGAAACTTGACGAAATTGTTCTGCCTACTATTACTGGTATTGATATGGACGCAAATATGCACATTGTTGTTCCTTACTGGATGGGAGAAATATACGATAGCAAAGTTTATCCCGAAAAAAATACAGGTTTTACTGGAGAACGAGCCTGGGAATATCCAGGAACATTATCTATGCAATGGGTAGGTATATATAATGTTAATTATCGGGGTATTTGCCTTTGGGTAAAAGATACTCAAAAAAATTACAAATCTGTCCACATTCACGGTGACGGAAAACGAGGCGGAATCGAATGGAGACATTTAGTTTCAGATAAAGAAAGTGCGATTTATCGTTTGCCGTATACAGTGTGTCTGACAGGCATTTCTGGCGACTGGTATGATATGGCAGTTAATTATCGTAACTGGGCACGACAACAATCCTGGGCATTGCAAAGTCGTAAAGCACAGCAGCAAATTTCACCCTGGGTTAAGGACACCGCATTATGGGTCTGGAATCGCACAGATTCAAAAAATGTGCTATCCCCTGCTATGGATATGGCAGAACGATTGCAACTTCCTGTGTCTGTCCTATGGCACTGGTGGCATGGCTGTGCTTATGATATAGGCTTTCCTGAATATTTACCTCCAAGGGAAGGGCAGGAATCCTTTTCTAATGCATTAGCAGAAGCAAGGAAGAAAGGAGTTAATGCTTTAATATATGTAAATCAGCGGTTATGGGGAACAACTACAAACTCATGGAAAGAACGCAAGGCAGAGCAGTTTGCTGTGCATGGCAAAGATGGAAAAATACATCCCGAAGTATACAATATATTTAACCCTGCACCATGCGTTGCTATGTGTATGGGCACAGAGTTCTGGCACAATACATTATTGGAGATTATGTTGCCTGTATGGAGAGAAACTTCTGTTGCAGGCTTTTATTTAGACCAGGCATGCAGTTCATTACCCTGTTTCGCTAAAAATCATGGACATATTCCGGGAGAAAAAGATTTCTGGATAAAAGGATTTCAGCAACTTACTCTAAAATTGCGAGAAGGGTGTAAAAATAAGAACACGATATTATCAAATGGCAAGACTGAAGGACTTGTATTAGCAGGCGAAGGATGTGGTGAAGCATGGCTACCCTTCCTTGATTTGTTTTTAAGTTTACAGGTAAGTAAGGAACGATACACAGGTGGAGATGGCTGGCGTTCTGTTCCCCTTTTTCAAGCAGTTTATCATCCCGTTGCTATACTATTTGGAAATTATGCTTCATTGACAGAACCGCCTTATGACCCTTTATGGAACAAAGAATTTGCACCTGCCGAACCACTTAAACTGCTGAACGAGCGATGGAATACTCAATTTCGATTTGAGCAAGCCTGTGCCTGGGCATGGGGACAGCAACCTACTATTGCAAATTATAAAATAGAACTCTGGAACGATAGAAAAGAGGAACTCAATTTTGTATTGAAATTGGCACAACTACACTATAAATTCCGTGAATTCTTTATAAATGGTGAACTCTTAAAACCTCTGCCTGAAGAAAATATAGATACATGGGACGAAATTTGTCTGTCTGTGTATGCTTATCGTAAAGAAGGGGGGAAAACTTTCCAGCGAAGCGGTTCACTTTTGATAACTACACCATGGCGTTCACCTGATGGAAAAGTTGCTTTCGCAGTAGCCAATGCTGATAACAAAGAAAGACTTCTACATGTTCACATTCCGACAAAACAGTGGAATCTCAATAATGAAGGAAAAATTGTAAAACATCAAGTAAATAAATCTATCAAAGTCGGCTATTATTCTAATGGAATTATTAATTTCTCATATAAAATAGATAAATGTGACGCAGTTCTCTTTGAATTTCAATAAACAGAGCCTATACAACTATTTTGAATGACAAAGTTTCAGGGATACTAATTAAATTATTGAGTTTTACTTAAAACCTCAATTGCCTTTTCTATTGCAATATCTTTGCCTTCCGCCATTTTTAGGAGAGTCTCAACATTAATAGGGACTTTGACAGATGGGGTAATTCCACCTTCACCTTTTGCATTTGCCTCAATCTGGATTTGACCGTTTTTATCAAGAGACCGAGCAACAGGATATGATAGAGTAATTCCACCTGGCATGCGCACATCGCCACCGGGCACACCCATAGCCCCTCGCGTATCAGACATGCCAATAACCTGAATATTCTTCTGATGACTAAGTATTGAAGCGAAACCCTCAGCACTCCCTGCTGTCCCATAGTCAACCAATACTACTATCTGCCCACGATAATGGATAGGAAACGGTTTTATTACAATGCGGTCTCCGGAACTTATCTTGAATCCTTTCTCTTTCTTACTATAAAAAGCGAGGTTATGAAAAAAAGTTTCTTCTTCAACAAAATAGCCAGCAAATCGGGGTATTAATTCAGGGTCTCCACCGGTATTGCCCCGCAAATCAATAATCAATCCGGGAACATCATCACGGATAAAATTACTTATTATCTTTTGGAATGCTTGTCCTGGAAACGGAGTGTTAATAGTGGGTGAGAAGAACAAGATATGGACATATCCATAACCTCCATCAAGTATTTTTTTCTGCAATGGACTGTCCATCGGTCCTGCATCAATCTTTTGCCAGACAGGGGTTTTTAAAGTTTTATAATCGTCTTTCTCTGCGACCAATTTGGCGACCCTTGCTTCTGTTTCTCCTGGATTTATAAATGATATTTCTACTTCTGTATCCACAGGGGCTCTACCCAAAAGTTTACATTTCTCCCAGATTTTTCCTGCTTGTGTTGCAGGAGGAGTATCAGACCAGATAACAGGTGTTTCCTGAACTGCTATCTCTATCGGTCCATTATTCCACTGTATCAACTCTGCACCTACTTCCATCTCTGCTTTGTCTGCGGAACTACCTTCCTTAACATCGAACACAAAATAGCGATTATCATCTGTGCGAACCATTGCAAAACCAAATCCACCCCCAATATTATCAAAACGAATTCGTTCATTCTTCTCTACACGGACATTTGCATCGGGTATAGAATACATAAATTCACGAAGAGCAAGGTAAAAACCATCATGGCCTCTTTTCTTTTTGGCTTCTGCAATCTTTGCTGAATATGTTTCTCTCAAACCATTCCATGATATCCCTTTCCATTCGGTATATGGATACTCACGCTCTATCTGTTCACAGAGTCTGCTAAACGATTTTTCCCATGACAATAAGCGATAATCACCTTCACCACTCATAAGTAGTGGAATTTTGGGGAAAGGAATAGGCAATTCGGGCAGGGGCACTCCAACCATAGGCACTTCTATTTTTGTTAAAGGTATTCTTGCACGAGTGCAACCTGATAAAGAGAGGGAAACACTTACAAGAATAAGCAAAGCAACAAATAAAAAACAATGATTTTTCATACTTCTATCCCTAAAAAATCTGTTTAACTTTTTAGTCATTTACACTCTAATTTTCATAGCAACCTACAATTATATGATACAACAATTTCAAACATGAAATAGAACCATCTATACTTCAAATTCACAGGAACTTTATAATACTTCTCTTATTTTTGTTTCAAAAAAAATAAAGAAATTTCGCTTAACTTCATTTTGTGCCATTTAGTAAATAGAACAAGTATTAACAAATACAAAAATAAATTTACTTTCTAATATCAACAGCCAATACACTTACTATACTTTTTACAACTTTTCCGTTGCATTTTTTGTTCTTTTATGTATTTATCAATAAAGAAAATGAATAAAATATCTCGCTTGTATTGGAGACATACGAAAAGATGTTTTTGCCATGGTATATGTGTTAAAATATTTGCTTAAATTTTCTGAAATCATTGTTTTTATAGAGTTCTGTGATTTAAACCTTATAACTTATAATTGATGGGAGATTTGTTTATGTCTAAATATCGTATTGCTTTATTGCCGGGCGATGGGACAGGTCCAGAGGTAATGAGGGAAGGCGTAAAAGTATTAAATACAGTTGCAAAAAAGTTAGGGTTTACAATAGATACAGTGGAATATGATTTTGGGGGGGACCGTTATTTAAAGACGGGTGAGGTTCTTCCTAATTCAGCCATTGATGAATTGAAGAATTTTAATGCTATATATTTGGGTGCTATTGGTCATCCTGATGTTAAGCCGGGTATTTTGGAGAAAGGGATTCTGCTCCGCTTGCGTTTTGAATTAGACCAGTATATCAATCTTCGTCCTGTGAAATTGTATCCAAATGTTTATACACCTATAAAAGACAAGGGACCTAAGGATATTGATTTTGTGGTGATTCGTGAAAATTCGGCGGGCGCCTATACGGGTTGCGGTGGAATACAGAAGAAGGGGACTCCTAACGAGGTGGCTATTCAAGAAATGATATACACACGGTTTGAAGTTGACCGCTGTTTGAAATATGCTTTTGAATTAACAAGAAAACGGAATAAGGATAAGAAACTGACTCTGGTGGGCAAGACCAATGTTTTGACTTTTGTGTTTGATTTATGGGAGCGTGCTTTCCACGAGATGGGTAAAAAGTCATATCCTGAGATTCAGTGTGATTATGCTCATGTAGACGCTACAACTATGTGGATGGTGAAAAATCCAGAGTGGTTTGATGTCCTCGTTACCGATAATATGTTTGGAGACATTATCACAGATTTAGGTGCAATGATACAGGGTGGAATGGGAGTCGCTGCTGGTGGAAATATAAATCCAGAAGGTGTATCCATGTTTGAGCCAATTGGTGGAAGTGCTCCGAAATATACAGGGATGAATATAATTAATCCTATCGCATGTATATTGGCAGGACAGATGTTGTTAGAGAATATAGGCGAGGATAAAGGTGCTGCGATTTTAGAGCAGGCTGTTATAAAGTTTTTTGAATCTAAAGCATTGCCCGGACTATCGGCGAGAGAGATTAAGGAATCCGGTTGGTCTACTACAAAGATTGGCGATGCTATTTCAAACTATGTAGCAACAATATAAACTGCTTTGAGTATATTTTAATAAATAAGTAGATAGCACAAAATTTAAAAAATGGATATTTTATGTCGAGTAGGCAGGGAGCAGGTATAGCCCTTTCTTTAGCCATACTGGGTTGGTCATTTTCACCCATATTTATTCGTTATCTTCAAAATGCTTATGACCCATTTATGCAGGCAGGAATACGATATTTGGGAGCAGTTATTTTTCTTGTTCCATACTGTCTAATGTTTTATCGCAATGGTTTTAAAACGGCTTTATCAAAACCCCTGCCGATATTAATATTATCTATTGTAAATGTCCTTATGCAGGCGACCTGGACAATTGGGATTTATTATTCAACTGCAAGTTTGGGACAGATTTTACAAAAGATAGAAATTCCAATTGTTGCTATTTTCTCTTTTCTGGTTTTTTCTGAAGAGCGTTTTTTAATCAAACAGCCAAGGTTTATTATTGGCACATTGCTTGGTATTTTTGGTTCTGTATTGCTCGTGTATAGACCTTCTGCGGCTAATGAATTCCCTAATCTTTACCTTGCTGTTTTGTCTTTGGTTATATCGGCATTTTTTTGGGGGATATACAGTGTTTATGGTAAATATACGGTAGAGAGAGGACTTCACCCTATTCCTATGTTTGGCATGGTATCAATTTATACAACGATTGGATTGTTTATTTTGGGTTTTCTATTTGGCAATCCAGCGAAGGTTCTACAAGCAGATTGGACTGTCCATGCTATAGCCATATTTTCTGGATTACTTCCTATCGCTGTGGCACATTCTGCCTTTCATTATGCACAGTTACATTTAGGCGCAGCCTTCTGTAATACTCTGCTAACATTAGACCCACTTATTACCCATTTCTTTGCTATATTATTATGGAAAAACGAACAATTGAACACAATTCAATGGCTTGGAACATCTATCCTACTTATAGGGTGTATCTCTGTTCTGTTTACGCAATCCAGCATAAAAGGAGAGACTTTGCCCGAGTAAAAAAGAACCGCATATTTGAGGGTTCAAATATGCGGTAGGATATAAATAAAATCCTCATTTAGAGGATTGTTAGGGGCAAATATCAGACAGGCAATTCCCAACCACTTCTGTATGGTTTTGTTAGAAGTGCATTGGCTTCGTCATCTCCAAATTTACCCTCGCTCAGGTTGTATACGACTTTGCGATTTAACCGCTGAGCGACACAACCTAACAATACAACCTCTGTCAGAGGAACAGCATATTCAAAGTTTGAGCAAGCAGGTTCGCCTCCTTTACATGCTTCAATCCAATTTCTGTAATGATTAGAGCCACTGACACGCGGAAGAATTGGGTCAGGTTTTTTATAATCATTCATACGGCTTTCAGGCAGAAGTCGAGGTTTCCCACCATATTCACCTGCGGTAATATAACCATTTGTTCCAATCAATAATGAGCCATTATCACCATCGCCAAGAACCTCTTCTGCTGGAATATCGTCTGGATGTTTGGGCTTGTTGCCTTTATCATACCAAAAAACATCCACAGGTCCCATATCCTCACGCTCAGAAAAGTGATATTTAATTATGGACGCAGAAGGGAAAGTTTGTGTGTTATATCCATCTATCTGAACTATTTCAATAATTGCTTCCTTTGCTTTATCCAATTTTAAAGCCCAGAAAACTGGGTCCATAATATGGCAGCCCATGTCTCCCAGAGAGCCACATCCAAAATCAATCCAACCACGCCAACGGAAAGGAGCATAGCCATGATTGTAGGGTCGCATAGGTGCAGGACCCAGCCATAAATCCCAATCCATTGATGCAGGAACAGTTTCTTCCGGTAATGGATTTGCTATACCCTGAGGCCAGGTGGGACGGTTTGTCCAGATATGAGCCTCTTTCACCTGTCCAATTGCACCTGTCCACACCATTTCGCAGAATTCTCTGGCACCTATGCCGGAGTGTCCTTGATTACCCATTTGAGTAGCAACTTTCATCTCCTGTGCTGTTTTACGAAGCAATCTTGCCTCAGCAATTGTGTGTGTCATCGGCTTCTGCACATATACATGTTTGCCCAGAGACATAGCAGCATAAGCAATAATTGCATGAGTGTGGTCAGGAGTAGAAATAGTAACACCATCTATATCTTTGCCCATCTCGTCAAACATCTTTCGATAGTCCTGGTAGACTTTTGCCTGGGGGAGTCTTTGAATTGTTTTACTTGCGTAACCAAGGTCTACATCACACAAGGCTACAATATTTTCACGCGAACAAGAAAAAACATCTTCTCTCCCCTTGCCTCCGATTCCAATTCCTGCTAGGTTCAGTTTATCATTAGGAGAAAGTTTGCGAGGAACAACTTTTGCAGTATTTGGTGCTTTCTGAGCAAAGGCTGTGCCCATTGCAGCACAAGTAGAAATTGTTAAAAACACACGACGGGTAACTTTGTCATTTTCCATATAAAAATCTCCATTGTTTTTTTGTAGGTTTGTTAGTAAGAAAAGAGATATTATAAAAGACTTATTACAATAAAAAATGGTGTCATGTTATTATAATATAGAGTATTACTATTAGAATATTTTAAACATTTATTTTTTCATTTTACAACTTTGGTCGGAAATGTCCGTTAAAAGTTTATGAGATAATCCTCACCAATAATGTTATGAAGAATAATCACATAGAGGGTTATCTAAAAAGTTTTGTTTTATACAAAAGAAAAAGGTGGTTATAACAGGTTTGAAATGGTATTCTTACAATCTTCATAATTTTATAAAACGAACTATAACTGTATGAAATATTTATACCAGTTCTTGATGATTTTTATATCTGTCTCGGATTCGTCTAAACCATAGAGGTCAAAGATAAATCTACCATAGCCACCGGGACGGTCGTCGAGGTATATTGTTGCTTCGTAATTGTTTTCTGTTGTGGGTTGTTGTAGCACGAATGGGTGAAGGGGGCGTGTATTGATACTTACAGGAATGACAAGCATATCTTTCTCAGGCAGTGGTGAATAGAATTCAGCATAGCGAACTTGTGGATTGTCCCAGCGAAGGTGCTCTATACGATATTGATTCCCTTTAATATGTAGTAGGTCCTGTCCATCTATTATTACTTCAAAGTGTGCTATCTTTTTAAGTTTATCTTTATTCTTCTCAAAAATTTGTTGATAAAGTCGCTGCTGTTCTTGAATAAGTGTGTCCAATTCCTTCTGGGTAGGGATAGTCCTTAACAATCCTTTTTCAAATTCAATATTATCTATTGCCCGTTGAGCATGCTCAATCAATATATTTACGCCATCTAATTTATAATTGGAAGGCAAATTCATAATCCGTTCATGCAGTTCTATTAACCTTGCCAAACTAATGGATAAAAAATTTTTCTCTGTTTCTGATGGATTATCCAGATAATCAAAGAAGTTAAAAATTGTATCTACATAAGCAGAATTTATCTCAATTAAAGATTGAGTCATATAGAGTTGCATATATATTTTATCTGATAAGTTTTTGGGCTGTATTTTATCCTTTATCTTTTCAAACTGATTTCCCATATCTACTGCTTTATCCAATCCGAATTTTAGTTGATATATAGTAAATTCACGCCAGGGCAAGCATTGGAGATAGATATTTCGCAAAAATTGGATATGCCCTTTTCCCATATCTATATGCGGATAACCCTCCGCAACAAAAACACCTACCCGTATATGAGGAAGAGAATTGAATTGACCATAAGAAATGGGCTCAATATGCAGTCCATATTTGTAAGCGTTTGAGGAGTTCATTAGAATATTTGCCATCGGTTCTGCCAATTCTGGTCCAAAATTAATGGCACAATAATCATTGGCAATTTGCTTTATATCAACATTTGGCTCCCAGGTTAAACGATATAGTGTATAAATGTATGCACTCATAGTTGACCAGTTATCTGCGGAAATGCCACCAATATAAGACAAGCCTGTAACATTCGTATTCTCCGCAGATAAAAAGTATTGCAAGCCATCTTTAAAATACTCGCCAGAGAAGGTAGGGAAGAGAAATGTGTCTGGACCTTCATAATAGTTCATAGGCTCAAACGCAACAATGGTTTTATGAGGTGTCAAATTAAATGTTCGATTGTAAGGCTGAAACCACCAGCGGTCTGCTCGTGTTATTTTTATCTTTACATACAGGTTGTCCTGTGGCACTTCTTTTGTGAAAACCTTTTTATATACTTCGGGTTGGCAATGTATCTCATGGTCTCTCAATCCCCAGTTAAAATGGAAGTAGGTCTTTCCACATTCCTTAACAATCACCTCGTCCGCCTTTTTCAAAAATGTTTGGTATCGCTCCTCATAGCTCATGTTGCAAGAAGGGGCTTCATGCAATATATCAAAAGGTTGATAATTATCCCAGAAACCTGAAATATCGTCTAAACATATTTCGACACCATCCAATTTCGGAAGTGCCTTAAATAAAAGCCGATATTTCTCCTGCACCTTATCCCAGAATTGGGGCATGCAGGGATTTAATATTTCTTCGTTGTTATCTATAAGTGAAGGATGATAGGTAAAATCATTGCTGAAAGCAAAATAACGCATGCCGAGAGAGTGTGCTAGGTCAATTAATTTCTCTACCTCTTTACACTTTTCCTTGTTGGCTGCATTTTCTGGTTCGGCATTCCATGGGATTAGGTCAAGCATATTCGGTCCTGACACCCAGTTGAAACCATATCGCAAGGCAAGCCTCAACTGCTCTTCACTTGCACCACCATGCGAGAGCCGACCCCATGCAAAAGCAATACGATGTGGAAAGGCTGGCACACGCTCCGCATTTATTGGAGGGATAGTGCGATAAACCTGCAAACGGTCTAATATCCAATAAAGCCCGTAAGCCTCTCCAATCGTATCACCACCTATAAGCACAAGAGTAAAAGATGAAGCAGATTGACGAATAGTCTGAATAACAAAACCTTCTGGCGATATTTCTTTTGGACTTTCAATTTTCTGCTGCTCAATTAGTTTAGCGGTTAATTTGTTCTCATTCGGATTTCCGACAAGGATAGTATTCTGCTCAGTATGAAAAGTGTCTGCGTCCAACACCTGCAGAGATATATTATATTTTTTGCAAGTGGTTTCAAGGTCGTTTAAGGCGAAAGAAACAAGCGTTTGTTCTTTCAATTCAGGTGGTATTTGAACAATCCATTCGTCAGCAAAGGAAAAACTTAAACACAGGAACACTAACAATGCACTAGCAGTAGATAACAATCTCATTATTTCCTCCTTATCTATGATTTAGAAAAAAGCATGATTAAATCTTTGCTTATCTCTGCAATAAAATCATTTTTCTGAAAATCACCATAAACGGCTTTAGTATACAAACTTACCCCATCTGCAACGGCTTTCACCTCTGGCATAGAAAGTTTTAGAAGGACATTTGCCTCATTGGCTGTGCTATACAGTTCCCTTGTTCTTACAAAATAATTTATGGAGAGAAACACCACATCTTCATCAGGTATAAATGTTTTGGTAATTATTACATTCTCATTATCATTCAATTTTTTGCTGGTGCAAAGTGTCTTTATTTGTTTCATATCTGCATGATTGTAATTTAATATTTGTATCATAAAAATCCCATTAGGACCTAATAGTGAGGCAACTTGCTGGAACAGATTTTTAATCTCAAGATGTGAAGTCAATAAACAAATAGAATTACCAAGGCACATTATAAAATCCCATTGCCCCTTGAAAGGTAAGTTATTAAAATCTGCAACCACATAATTGACCTTTTCCCCATGCTCTTGTGATTTTGCATAGTGAAGCATCTCAGGACTAATATCCATTGCAACTACGCCTGCATGCTGTCCCACTAAATATCGCGAATGAACCCCTGTGCCACATGCAAGGTCTAATACTCTGGGCGATGGCCCGTAGAGATGTAAAATTTCTAACAGAAGTGTGCCTTCGCGTGATAACCTTAAAGATTCATCAGATAGCAGATGATAGAACCGAGCAATTTTGTTGAAACCCATAATGTTTCCTCCAAAAGTAGCAGGACTATTGTATATTAGAGTAGATTTTAATAAAAATTTAGTTATTTATGATAAAAAAGTTTTAAATAGTAGATTATACTTTTTTATTTATAATAAAAAATATAAACAAAAATATCTAATTCTAATTATCCCAAGATAAATGATATAAATATTTATTTTGCATTATTTATGTCTTCTTCTCGACCTTTGCGGTCTATCATTTAACATTAAAGACACAAGGAATCAAATAAAAAGAATATTGCCTTTGAAATAGAAAATAAATATAATGGGAGAACAATTTCACTTACTCAATGTATGCCGATAAACAAAGAGTTAATTCTCATTAAAACTATTATTCGTTGATATTATTACTTTAATATAAATTAATTTCTCAAAACTTTTTAATGATGTGAGAAACAGCGTTCGCCTGTGAATAACATAGCAACGCCTGCTTTGTTTGCGGTCTCAATTATTTCATAGTCGTTCACACTGCCACCAGGCTGAGCAATAGCACGAATACCTACGCGAATAGCCGCTTCTATAGCATCTGCAAAAGGGAAAAAACCATCAGAGGCAAGGACAGCATCTTCAAGGGTTTCATTTCCTTTATATTTTTTCTGTGCTTTATCTACCGCCTGTTCAACAGCACCTACCCGGTCCTGTTGCCCTGTCCCGACGGCTATGGTCTGCCCATTTTTTGCAATAACCACACCGTTAGAACGGACATGTATGTTTACATACCAGGCAAATAATAAATCTTCTAATTCTCTATGCGATGGAATAACTGTGCTTTCAATCTTCCCTTTTTTAGGATGTTCCGTGCTCGCTATCATAAAATCATCTATGCTTTTAATCTTTGTTAAATATGGTTGAACCAGAATAATGCTCCCATCGTCAAACACCTTCATTTCCCAGGTATAAATACTTTCATCTGTATATTTCGGTAAACGGTCTAATGGTGGAACTTGAATTATTCGGATTTCTTTATTCCGTCTATATTTCTCAAACTGATTGAAAACCGTTAATGCTTCGTTAGTGAAACTGGGAGCAGCAACACCTTCAACTACTGTTTGCATAATCTCGTTTGCAATAGATTCATCTACCTCAACATTGAAAGCGGCAACACCACCAAAAGCGGCTTGTGAGTCAGCATCCCTTGCCCGAATATATACATCCGTAAGCGTTTGCCCTTCCCTTCGGACTGCTACCCCAGATGGATTGCAATGCTTCATTACAGCACACGCAGGCTGCTTCAAAAATTTTAATATTCCAAAGGCATGATGTAGGTCTTCTAAATTTGTCTGCGATAAACCACTTTTACCAGTCTTCAATATTTTATAGTCGCCTAAAAAGACCTTATCCGATTCGACAGGGCGATAGAATGCCGCTGGCTGATGAGGGTTAGTTCCGTATCTAAGGTCTTCTACTTTTGTCCAGTGCTTTCCCATAATCTCAATATTTTTTGGGAAAGAACCTTCTGTTTTAGTCCGATACATTGCTTTTAAGTTAATTTCATTCTTATCTTGACTCATAATTTATACTTCCTGATTTGAAAATTAAGATATTTTAACATACACTCATAAATTATAGAAAATGACCATGGAAAAGAAAGGTAAAATATGATGTCTCACTTATTTTATTTCGTTGTGCCGACAGATTCTCCCAAAGAAGGTAAAATCATTTTGCAGGGAGAAGAAGCCCATCATGCGATTCATGTAGTTCGAATAAAAATTGGTGAACCTATTGCTTTCATTGATGGTCAAGGAGGAAAATGGTTTGGGAAAGTAGTTGATTTTTCTAAAGATAAACTTACCGCAGAGATAATAAGTTATCAATATTCGACACGCAGTAAAAAAACTGTTTGTCTGTTTATCGGTTGGCTTCATCGTGATGGTGCGATTGAAACCTTATTGAATTATGGGACTGAAATCGGCATATCTGCATTTTACTTTTTTCAGGCAGACCGTTCTACGCGACCACTCCGATTATCGCAAAAACAAAAAAAATGGATTCTTCAATCATGTAAGACAACAGGTAGAGAATGGTTTCCTACAGTAGAAGCATATCCAAATTTACAGCAGGCAATTTCAGGTTTTCAAGGAAAACTATTAATTGCAGCAATACAGTCAAGTTCCATTTCTATTCACCAGGTATCAGATTTATCTACTTGCGGGCTAATTGTAGGACCAGAGGGGGATTTATCTGAAAAGGAATTATCCATTGCAAAAGGAGCAGGGGCTATTCCTGTGCACCTGGGACCATATATCTATCGCACAGAATTGTCCGCACTATTAGGTTCAATACTCATTATGCAGAAGCAAGGTCAATTTGATGAGCCACCAGAAATATGCTCCTCCACTTGACCTATAATGCCTTTTTTTTGCACAATAGAAATGGAACTATTCAATAGATGATGACGATAATATATAACTTTTCTACAAAATTTTAAAAAATAGGAATTGTGAAAGTTACCATAGATAATATTTAAGATTAGGTGAATATATTATGGCTACCGGAAGGACAATAAGTGCAAGTTTTCTCACAGAGTTAGACCATAAAGTCATTGAATTGTGTGATTTAATATCTAAAGCAATTTATGATTTAATCCCTAACAAAGAAGCGAAGAATGGATTTAAAAAAGAATATGGGAAAATTAGTTATACAAGAGACGGTGGATTAGGACTTGGTGGTGGAAAAATACAAAGAGACGCTATTTGCACAAGAGGAAGACAGGGGAAAGCGCCTTTTTCAAATCGGAATTTAAGATGGCATCCTTTAATTGTTGCTGAAAATAAACCGGATTTTGCAAAGGAAATTGAAAGAATAGAAATTGAAGGTGAAGACGAAAGTCAAATTTTAATTTTTGTAATTAAAGATAAAAATGGAGAAGAACATAAATATCCTTCGGATAAAGTACATGAAATGAGAGAAAGATTCGTTGCACTTCCAAAACATTGGTTACCACATGTCAACATATTAAAACATTGGTCTGATACATTATGGACTCAAAATTCCTGTGTGATTCCTGCACTTGAAGCATGCAATTGGTGGGACGCTGTGGAAACTTATGCAGTTTTGGGTATTGCATTGGCAGTTGATATTTATGGTGCTAATTTTGACCCCCTTTATGAAAAAATTAGGGAAATATTAAAAGAACAAAATATTAGCGATGAAATTTCTTTACCAACAAATATTTTTCCTATGGAAAAGAATGATATTATTAAATGTCCAGTTTGTCTCCTCAATATTTCAGAGGGTTTAGAAAGATTTAGAAAGTCAGAAAGGGGTACAACCTGGCAGCCTGCATGGAGAACTTCTAAAAAGGAAGAAGGCGATGATTCAAGTATTCAGATAATGCATGTAAATCCACTTGTGGAAAGCCAAATTAGACACAATGCAGGTAATGTTAGGTATGGCCATCGGTGGTGTAATGTTTCTATGACAGACCATTCTTTGGATGAAACTTTGGATTTTATGGAATTTATTGTGCATGCGCACAAAAGGTATAAATAATACTTTATGCAAACATTATATCTATTTGACATAAATGAGAGTGTAAAAGAAAAAAAACTGATTAGGATTACTGATTTAAAACCAATCAATAATCTTAAGTTGATATTTAGGGAAATTAGAGATTATTTTGCAGGTAATGTTACGGGCATTACAAGAGATGAGAAAATTGCTCAAAACATAATGCGGCTTCTTTTCTGTAAAATATATGACGAGAAAAATAGTAAGGATTTAGTAGAGTTTGCTAACCGACCCACTGACAATCATGATGTTTTCCAGAAAAGAATAGACAAACTATTTGATAAGGTTAAAAGAAATTATCCTGACATTTTTGAAAAGAATGAAAAAATAGAAATAAAACCAGAAGACCTTTCTTATATCGTTTCAAAATTAGAAGACTATTCAATTATAAACGCAGATAGAGATGTTATTGGGGATGCTTTTGAAGAATTAATAGGCACTTCATTCAGAGGTGGAGAAGGACAATTTTTTACGCCAAGAAATGTTGTGCAAATGATGATTGATGTTTTGTCTCCCCAGGAAGGAGAACGAATTATTGACCCTGCGTGCGGTAGCGGTGGCTTTCTTGCTTATACTCTGAAATATTTTATTTCAAATAATATAAAAAATTTCTACCTTACTGGAATTGATAAAGATACTTTTCTCTCAAAAATAGCAAGGATTTATCTTTCCTTGCTTGGTAATGGCAAATATCATATTTACTGCGAGAATAGTCTGGAAGTGCCTGAAAAGTGGAGTAAAAGTACCAGAGAAAATATTAGACTTGGCACTTTTGATGTAGTGTTAACAAATCCACCTTTTGGTGCAAAAATACCGGTAGTAGGTAAAGAACTG